>JAZQMU010000039.1:0-6922 GCA_045543595.1 Faecalimonas sp. | reverse complement strand
GTGTTGTTAAAAGAAGACTGAATATGTGCCTGTCCGCGTTCAACGTTTTTCTTGATACGCTTTTTTGTTACTTTTTTTGCAACTTTTTTAGCCATTTTAAACTAACCTACTTTCTCATTCTTATTTACATGTTACTAAGACATCCAAGAATTTTGCCTTCTTGTATGCTTTGTCTGCAAACATTTATCCTGTTTGCGACTGGACGTACGGGAACTGTTCAACGCACTAATTATTTCTTTTTATTAGCTACAGTTCTCTTTGGACCCTTACGTGTTCTAGCGTTGGTCTTAGTCTTCTGACCACGAACAGGAAGTCCTTTACGATGACGGATACCACGATAGCAGCCGATTTCCTGAAGTCTCTTGATATTCAGTGCGATTTCTCTTCTTAAATCACCTTCTACAAGAATTCCCATAGATTCGATAGTTTCACTGATTCTCTTTACTTCGTCGTCAGTGATATCTCTGACACGAGTATCAGGATTTACACCTGCTTCTGCTAAAATCTTAGTCGCACTTACTCTACCGATACCATAGATATAAGTCAAACCGATTTCAATACGTTTTTCTCTAGGTAAGTCAACACCTGCGATACGAGCCATTTACGTTTTCCTCCATTTTCTTTTTGTGGATCCTTTCTCCACTGCGAAGTTTTACTTCTTATGAAGTCATACTTCCTGAGAAGTCTCTTCTTTGCGAAATTTTTCGCTGTGCCCTTTTTGTCGGTCTGTTAATACGGGCACTAATTAGTTACTAATTGATTGGGGCTTTTACCCAATCGGACATAATCCGATTTTTCTGTTACTGTAGCTTGATGCCACTCCTGGAGTCGATTGCTTCAGCTGCGCCTAAGAAAAACTCCATATTTCTTAGATGCAGTCTTTTGCTCAACTCCATGAAGAATTTGCAAGCAAATTCTCCTACGCAAAATTAGTTTTTCTCAGATGCGATTCTTTTCGCAGCTCAAAAATTCTTTTTGCTTCTTTCACAGTATCAACAAGTAATCATCCATCCGTAAGCTCTGGTTCCAATATTATGATAAACAATACTTCCTTTTTAACATAGAAGCTTCTACATTCTGATGGGGAAGCATTGGATTCAGCCGCACATAATAATCAGACAAGAACTCACACTCTGAATCGAAAAAATAAATATTTCCTATTCAAATTGGTGATTATCCCTGTCTCTGTTTGTGTTTTGGATTTTCACAGATAACTCTGATACGTCCTTTTCTTTTAATGATTTTGCATTTTTCGCAAATTTGTTTTACTGATGATCTAACCTTCACGTTAAACCCTCCTTTCAAAAAAGACCGTTATAGATTATAACACTATACTTAGACAAATGCAAGTCCTTTTTTCAGAATTATTTATCTCTCCAGATAATTCTTCCCTTAGTAAGATCATAAGGAGATAATTCCAAAGTAACTTTATCACCGGGCAAAATGCGGATAAAATTCTGACGAAGCTTTCCGCTGATGTGAGCAAGTACTCTGTGACCATTTTCAAGTTCAACCTGGAACATGGTATTAGGCAACTTTTCAACAACTGTACCTTCGATCTCAATTACATCACTCTTAGACATGCTTTTCCTCCTTTCTGTCAATTGATTTTATGGCATATTTGATTTCATGATCAAATATTCTTTCTTTGCTGTGCAAGCGGTTGAGAAGCAACTCCGGAACCATTTCATGCATGAGCTGAATATGCTTTCTGTTCTTTCTCTTAGGGTTATCCGGTGGATGGAATTTACCATCGGATAAATACAAATACATATCATCCTCAGCAACGATCACATAGACGATACCTGCATCCTTCCCAGCCGTGGAAACTGCAAATCTTCCTATTATATTAACTGTTACATTATTTCTCATAACCCATGACCGTCCATTCCGCAATTCATTCTGATGCAAAGACAAATCCTGCACAAAAACAAATCCAGTACAAAAGCAAGTCTAACACAATGCCCAGCCTAATACAAAGTCAAAATCTCCGGTTCGCCGTCCGTGATCAAAATTGTGTTCTCATAATGGGCTGACAGAGAACCATCCTCGGTTACAACTGTCCAGTCGTCATCCAGCCATGCGACATCCGCTCTGCCTATATTGATCATGGGCTCAATGGCAAGTGTCATGCCTGCACGCAGCTTCAGTCCTCTTCTCTTCTGCGCGAAGTTTGGAATCTGCGGATCCTCATGTAGCTGTGTACCGATTCCATGTCCTACCAGGTCTCTCACGATACCATATCCGTAAGGCTTAATAAAAGCGTCAATAGCATTGGAGATATCATGTAAATAATTACCTTCTTTTGCCATTTTTATACCTTCAAAGAAGCTCTGTTTGGTAACTTCAATGAGTTTTTTTGCTTCCGGACTGATTTCACCTACCCCGTGGGTTCTTGCAGCGTCTGAATGATATCCTTGATAGATAAGACCGGCATCCAGACTGACAATATCGCCTTCCCGCAGGATCCGGCGCTTATTAGGAATACCATGCACCACTTCGTCATTGACAGATACACAGATAGAAGCCGGATATCCGTGGTAATTCTTGAAGCTCGGAATGCATCCCAGCTTACGGATCGTCCTGTCACCCAGAATATCAATATCCATGGTAGACATACCGGGGCGGATTGCCTCTTCCATTTCCTTATGAACGATGGCGAGCAGTCTGCAGGATTCCCGCATCAGTTCTATTTCTCTTTCTGATTTAATTGTTACTGCCATGTATGCTTTCCTTTCCAACAATAACCTTTAACCCAAAATAGAAACAATGGCATTAAATACATCATGCATGGAAACTGTTCCGTCAACAGCCTTCATTACACCTTTCTTAGTGTAGAAGTCGATCAACGGCTGTGTCTGATTGTGATATACCTGCAAACGGTTAAGTACGGTTTCCGGCTTATCGTCATCACGAAGCACCAATTCCTGTCCGCATGTATCACAGATACCGTCCTTCTTAGGCGGAATGTGTTCAATATGATAGGTCGCACCGCATGCCAGACATGCACGTCTTCCAGACATTCTCCTCACGATATTTTCATCCGGAACTTCCACATCGATTGCATAATCAATCTTTTCGTCCAGCTCACTCAGGGCCTTATCCAGCACTTCTGCCTGCGGAATGGTTCTTGGAAAACCATCCAGAACATAACCATTCTTGCAGTCATCCCGTGCAACTCTGTCCAATAAGATCTTTACTGTCAATTCATCGGGAACCAACTGCCCCTGATCCATGTACTTCTTTGCCTCCATACCAAGCTCAGTACCATTCTTAATGTTTGCCCTAAAGATATCTCCTGTAGAAATATGTGGAATCTGATACTTCTCGGCAATCATCTTTGCCTGTGTTCCTTTTCCGGCGCCGGGTGCACCTAACATAATTATTTTCATAATTTTCCTCTCCTTGCATATTGCAGACCAGCCTGCATACAAATTTCAACCTTTATTCTGTTGTAGTTAAAATTAGGCATAATATTTTATCATAACATTTATATTGTACCATTTCTGGAAATCTTTGCAACATTAAAATGTGGAAAACACTGATTTTTCCAAGAAAAAATAATATTGTACTCCAAAAAATAATATCCGAATGGTCTTCATCATTCGGATATTACAATCAACTATTATTAGTCATTTAAAAAACCTTTGTAGTTACGTACCAGCATCTGTGATTCCAGTGACTTAACGGTTTCAAGTATTACGCTTACAATAATGATAAGACTGGTTCCTCCAAATGAAACGCTTGCACCGAATACACCATTAAAGAAGAATGGAAGAACTGCAATGATTATAAGTCCAACAGCACCTATAAGGATAATGTAGTTCAGCACTCTGTTCAAATATTCACTGGTAGGTTTACCGGGTCTGATACCGGGGATGAATCCACCCTGCTTCTTCATATTGTCGGCAATCATCATTGGATTGAAGGTAATTGCAGTATAGAAATATGCAAAAAAGATAACCAACAGCACATATACCACTAAACCTATTGTGTATTTGAGATCGCTTGGATTACACCAATTACCGGAATTAAGGTACTTGAGAATCTCTCCCCATACTCCACTTCCGGAATAACCGAACAGACTGCTGATAATAATCGGAGTCTGTAAAATGGAGGATGCAAAGATAATAGGAATAACACCTGAGGTATTAACCTTCAAAGGAATGTTAGAGGTCTGACCTCCAACCATCTTTCTTCCCTGAACTTTTTTCGCATACTGTACAGGAATCTTACGAATACCTGCGTTCAGAATGATTACCAATACAACCATCAGAACGATAATTGCAAAGATAATGACAACTGCGAGTGCTGCTGTAGCAGGAGCTTTACCGAACACAAACTGTTCGAACAATAATGAAAGATCCTGAGGAATACGGGAAATAATATTAACAACCAAGATAATGGAGATACCATTTCCTAAGCCTTTTTCAGTGATTCTTTCGCCAATCCACATCAGGAACGCACTACCGGCGGTAAGTGCTGCAATACAAGTAATAACATTCAGAGCATTATACTCTATCAGAAGTCCCTGATTACCAAAACCAATCGACATGGCTGTAGACTGAATTAAAGCAAGTGCAACTGTTACATATCTTGTAATAGATGCAATTTTCTTTTTTCCGTCGTCCCCATCCTTCTGTAACTCCTCAAGTGCCGGAATCGCGATCGTCAAAAGCTGCATAATAATGGAAGATGTAATGTATGGACTGATACCCAATGCGAACAGGGACATCTGCTCAAAAGAGCCACCCGTTATCGCATCAAAGAAGCTAAATGCATCACCTGTCTGAGCGGCAAACCAACTTGCAAAAAATGTTGTGTCTACTCCGGGCACAGGGAGCTGTGATCCAAAACGAATCACAACAACCATCGCCAAAGTATATAAGATCTTATTTCTTATTTCTCTAATTTTAAATGCATTTTTCAGTGTTTGAAGCATTAGATCACCTCTGCTGTTCCACCAAGAGCCTCAATCTTTTCTTTCGCGGATGCGCTGTAAGCGTCAACCTTCACGTTCAGCTTTTTGGTAAGTTCGCCGTTACCAAGTATCTTAACACCATCTCTAGGGTTTTTAACGATACCAGCTTCGATCAATGCGTTTACATCAACTACGGCATCGTTTTCAAAACGCTCTAAAGCACTTAAATTAATTCCAACGATCTCTTTCGTATTTCTGTTCTTGAAACCTCTCTTGGGAAGACGTCTGTATAATGGCATCTGACCACCTTCGAAACCTAGTCTCGGAGCTCCTGAACGAGCTTTCTGACCCTTATGTCCCTTACCAGCAGTCTTGCCATTTCCTGAACCGTGTCCACGACCTCTTCTAAAATTATCACTCTGTCTTGAACCTTCTGCAGGTCTTAAGTTAGATAATTCCATTGTGACACCTCCTTATCTGATTAAACTTCAACTTCTTCTACTTTTAACAAATGGCTAACCTGACGAATCTGTCCTCTGGTAGCTGCATTGTCAGGAAGTATAACGGACTTATTTAATTTTCTAAGTCCCATAGATTCAACTGTTGCTCTGTTCTTTGGCACAGCACCAATGGTGGACTTAACCAAAGTGATTTTCAACATCTTTTCCATTTCTACCTCTTTTCTGCATTCCACAGAAATGCCTGTGAAACTGCACTAATGTGTGGTTTGGAAGTTCCTTCCAAACATGTTTACTTTCAGTCTGGCTTGTCGCAATTAAGCAAAAATTTCGTCTACAGATTTACCACGTTTCTTTGCTACTTCTTCAGGAGCTTTTACCTGGCTCAGACCAGCGATTGTAGCAAGAACTACGTTCTGCTTGTTGTTAGAGCCCAAAGATTTTGTACGGATATTTTTAATACCTGCAAGTTCACAAACCACACGGGCAGGACCACCTGCGATGATACCGGTACCTTCTGGAGCCTTCTTTAAAAGAACGTTAGCTGAACCGTATTTTCCGACAAAATCATGTGTAATAGATTTGTTCTCATCCATTGCGATGTTAACAATATGCTTCATAGCATCTTCTTTTCCCTTGCGGATAGCTTCAGGAATTTCAACAGCTTTACCAAGCCCAGCGCCAACATGACCGTTGCCATCACCAACTACTACGAGAGCAGTGAAACGCATGTTACGACCACCCTTTACAGTCTTGGTTACACGCTTGATGGTAACAACTTTATCATTTAACTCTAACTGGCTTGCATCTATGATTGTATGTCTCATGCTTAACTTCTTCCTTTCCTAGAATTCCAAGCCAGCTTCTCTGGCTGCATCAGCTAATGCTGCGATCTTACCCTGGTATATAAAGCCGCCTCTGTCAAATACAACTTCCTTAATACCTTTTTCAATTGCTCTCTTAGCAACTACAGTTCCCAAATATGCTGCTGCATCAACGTTATTGGTCTTCTCAAGTTCTGCCTTAATCTCCTTTTCAAGAGTAGAAGCAGCTACTAAAGTATTTCCAACTGTATCGTCGATAATTTGAGCATACATATGATTATTGCTTCTGAACACTGCAAGACGAGGTCTTTCAGCAGTACCGCTAAAACGGTTACGAATTTTCATGTGCTTTTTAGCACGAACTTTTGATCTGGATTCTTTACTAACCATTTTCACACTCTCCTTATCTATTATTTCTTACCAGTCTTACCAACTTTACGTCTGATCGTTTCATCAGCATACTTGATACCCTTGCCCTTGTAAGGTTCAGGTCTTCTCTTGTCTCTGATTTCAGCTGCGAATTGGCCAACTTTTTCTTTATCAATACCCTTAACGATGATTACGTTCTGTCCTTCAACTACAGACTCGATACCTTCCGGATCAGTCATTTCAACCGGATGAGAGTAACCAAGAGATAAGGTAAGCTTCTTGCCAGCCTTAGCTGCCTTGTAACCTACACCGTTTACCTCAAGCTTCTTCTCGTAACCAGAAGTTACACC
>JAZQMU010000038.1:0-6811 GCA_045543595.1 Faecalimonas sp. | reverse complement strand
GGTACGGCGGCATGCATAAAGGAAGCATTGTTGCGTTACTTGGTATCTATTTATGCTATGGTTTGATCATGGGTATCGGTCTTGGTACAGGATATCTTTCTCCAGTTAAAACTTTAATGCTTTGGTTTGCAGATAGAAAAGGTCTTGCAACAGGTCTTGCAGTAGCAGGGTTCGGTGCTGCAAAAGCAATCGCAAGTCCAATTATGCAATCGATGCTTGCTAACCTTGGAGAAGGTGGAATCTACAAAATGTTCCTCATTCTTGCAGTTGTTTACTTTGTAATGATGTTTACAGGACATTTATTATTAAAGAAACCTGAAGGATGGCATGAACCACAGACAAAAGAAAAAGGACAAGGAATCATGTCTGTGATCAAGACAAGACCAATTATGAACTACGTTGGTATCTGGTTAATGTTCTACATCAATATCACATGTGGTCTTGCACTGATCTCACAAGAAAAGATGATCGTAAAATGTCTTGGTCTTGCAAGCGTTGTTGGTATTGTTTCAACAGTTTCTGCTGTATTTAATGCAGCTGGACGTTTGGGTCTTTCAGCAATGGCTGATAAGATGAAAGACAGAAATACAATGTACAAAATTATCTTTATCGGATCAATCATTTGTACAGCACTTGTAATCGTTACAGGTGGTATTAAAAACGGTGCGGGCAACATGGGATTAACAGCATTAGTTCTTGTACTTATCATGGTTGTAAATGCTGGATACGGCGGAGGTTTCTCAAACGTTCCAACTTTACTTTCAGACCAATATGGTATGGGAAGTATCAGTGCCCTTCACGGTATTACATTATCAGCCTGGGCTTTTGCTGGTCTTACAGGTAACCAAATGGCAAACTGGATCGTGCAACATTTTGGACAAGAAGTTGAAATTGGTGGAAATGTAGTAAACCCAGTTGGTTATCAAACAGTGTTATATGTGACACTTGCACTTTATATTGTTGCTTTAGTACTTAGCACAGTATTCGTAAAAGCACCAAAAAATGAAAAATAAATGACATAAAAGAGCATGCGATGAGCATGTTCTTTTTTTGTGTATTTTAGAAGAAAAATTAGGTAAACGAGTGTAATTAGTTGAAATAAAACGAAAAAATTAGTATAATAAATTAAATATAGCGTTTTATAAAAGTGACTAAAAATGGAGGAAAACGATGAACGATTTAGTGATTAAAAATGGGAAATTAGTTACACCTGATCGTATCTACGAAGCGGATATTGCCATTAAAGATGGCAAGTATGCAGCAATTGTTGTGCCAGGAACTGATTTAGAAGCAAAAGAGGTAATTGATGCGAAAGGCAACTATGTATACCCAGGTATCATCGATTGTCATGCGCATTTGAATGAACCAGGTTTTGAATATCGTGAAGATTTTGAAACTGGCTCCCGTGCGGCTGCAGTGGCAGGATGTACAACATTGATCGATATGCCACTTAACAATGATCCTTCACTTATGAATAAAGAAATTTTTGACTTGAAGATGGGCAAGATCAGCAAGCACTCTGTAGTAGACTATGCTCTCTGGGGCGGAATCGTGGGTGATTACAACAACGAACCAGGTTCTGTAAAGAATAACATGAATGACCTTGTTGATCTTCATAACTGCGGCGTTGCAGCATTCAAAGGATTTACATGTCCTAACGGAGATCTTTTCCCAACAGTTAATATGGGGAATGTTCGCAAAGCTTTAGAAATCTTAAAACCATATAATGCACTTTGCGGATTCCATTGTGAGGAATATGGACAAGTATTAGAGAGAGAAAAAGAAGCAAAGGCAAAAGAAGGAAGAACAAATGAAGAAAAGATTCGTGACTTCTTAGATGCGCATGATGTATGGACAGAATTAGTGGCAACTAAGAATGTGCTTGATATGTGCAGAGCAACTGGCGGACGTGTGCATATCTGTCACGTAAGTCATCCAATGGTAGCGCAAGTTGTAAAAGAAGCGATTTACGAAGGTCTTCCTGTAACTGCAGAAACATGTCCACATTACTTAGGATATACAGAAGATTTTGTTTTTGAAAAAGGTGCTCCAGCAAAATGTACACCTCCGATGAGAACAAAAGCTGACATGGAAAAGATGTGGGATTATGTATTAGATGGAACTTTATCTTGTATCGGCAGTGACCATTCACCAGCAGCAGATGCAGAAAAAGACAATGCAACAAAAGATATCTGGCATGCATGGGGTGGATTAAATGCGATTCAATATTTTCTTCCAATGATGTTTGATATGATCGTGCATAAAAAGGGTCTTAGCCCAACATGGATCGCAAAAGTTATGGATTACAACCCAGCAAAAATATTTGGTCTTTACGGACGCAAGGGTGCATTTGAAATTGGTTTTGACGGCGATATCGTAATCGTTGATCCAGAAAAAGAATGGAAAGTAGAACAAGAAAAACTCCTTACAAAAGGACATATTTCTTGCTTTGACGGAGAGTATGGAAAAGGTGCTCCAGTATGTACGATCATCAGAGGTAAAGTGGTTGCAGCTGATGGTATGTACATGGAAGATGCTATTGGATATGGTGAATACATTACACCAGTTAAATAAAGGAATATTTTAAAAGAGGAGAAAATTTATGAGCGACAATCAAGAAAAAAAACAAGCTAGTTCCCTTGCTCCGATCAAAGAAAAAGATCGTATTATGAGCTGGGGTTCAAACACAATGTTATGGCTCGGTGGATGTATTTCAATCGGTACTTTAACAATGGGGTCAGCCCAACTTGAAAAAGGGCTTAACCTTGTTCAATTATTTGCAGCAGTATTTATTGGTTCGTTGATCCTTGTAATCGGGATTGCTTTAAACGACCAATTTAGTTACAAAACAGGTGCTCCATATGCAATCCAATTAAAGAGTGCGTTTGGTACAAAAGGTAGTGTAGTACCAGTTATGCTCCGTGGTCTTCCTGCTATCGTATGGTATGGATTCCAGACATGGCTCGGTGGTGCTGCCCTTAACAATATCTGTATCGCGTTTGGCGGTCCAGACAATATCTGGGTTTGGTTTATTATTTTCCAAGTGGTACAAATTTTCCTTTCTATGAAAGGTTTTCAAGGTGCAAAATGGGTTGGTAATGCAGCAGGTGTTGTTATCTCAGCAGCTATGTTATACCTCTTATACATCTGTATGACACAGTATGGAGATGTTATCTCAACAAACTTAATGAACCATGAAGGAACATGGGGAATGCCATTTATCGCAGCAGTTATCGCCTTCTTTGGTAACAGTACAACAGTTATGTTAAATGCTGGAGACTACTCACGTGAAGTGAAATCAGGATATTCTACGATGAAACGTGGAACATCTTACTTCCTTGCTATGGTTCCTGCAACTGTATTACTTGGTCTTATCGGTGCTATGGCCTCTACAGCTACAGGCATAGCAAATCCAATCAATGCATTTGCTCAAATGGTTGATAACAAACTTGTACTTGTTGTTACATTGGCATTCATCATCTTTGCACAGTTGTCTACAAACCTTGCAAGTAACGTAATTCCGCCAGCATACGCATTCATGGATGCGTTCAAGATGAAACATAAAGCAGCAGTTATCTTAGTAGGTATCCTTGCCGTTGCAACTTGTCCATGGATCCTTACAAATGATAGTTCTGCAGCAGGTCTTGATTTATTCTGCAAGATTTATACAGCATTCTTTGGCCCAATCTTTGCAGTACTTATTACAGATTTCTTCATTCTTCACAAGAAGAATTATACAGAAGAACAGCTTGCTGATCTTTATAATGAAGAGGGAAATCATAAGGGTGTTAACTGGGCGGCGATCATTGCAATCGCAGTTGGTGCTATTATCGGTTTATTGAATGTAGATATTTCATTCTTTACTGCAACAATTCCTACAGGTCTTATTTTCTACTTTGGTATGAAATATATGCCATCATGTGAAAGATTTAGAAAAGGGACTATACTAGAAAAGAAATAATATGTTATAATATACGAGCCTACTTATTAGAGCGGGCTCGTATTTTGTTAAGAGGAGGTTACTTTATGGGACTTGAAGTGATTAAAGGACGTATTGCTGAAAATTTAGACGCATTAAAAGCATTTACAGCAACACCAGGAAATGGATGTACAAGACTTCCATTTACAAAAGAAGCTCGTGATGCAGTGGAATATTTAAAAGTAATTATGGCAGAAGCCGGTCTGGAAGTGTTTGAAGATGTTGCTGGCAATGTATTTGGTATTATGAAAGGTGAAGATGAAACTTTACCATGTGTTATGATGGGTTCTCATTATGATTCAGTTAGAAATGGTGGAGATTATGACGGAATTGCTGGTGTAATCTGTGCAATCGAAGTTGCTCGCCAATTAAAAGAACAAGGATTTGTACCAAAAAGAAACTTTGTTGTAGTTGGGTTCTGTGACGAAGAAGGTATGAGATTTGGTACAGGTTATTTTGGATCAGGTGCAATGTTAGGAAACAGAGATGTAGAATACTGTAAAAAGTTCAAAGACACAGATGGTATTTCTATCTATGATGCAATGAAATCTTATGGTCTTGATCCAGAAGTAATCGAACAAGCAAAATGGCCAGAAGGTTCTATCGGCTCATTCCTCGAATTACATATTGAACAAGGTCCAGTTCTCGATGCTGAAAAGATTGAACTTGGTCTTGTAGATTGTATCGTTGGTATTCAACGTTACATGGTAACTGTACATGGCAGAGCTGACCATGCAGGAACAACTCCAATGGATATGAGACTTGATGCAGTAGATGCTGCAACAAAGGTTATCTCTAAGATTCCTGATTGGGCAAGAGAAAAAGGTGCTGGAACAGTTGCGACAACAGGTTACATCAAGACAACTCCAGGTGGAATGAACATCGTAGCTGAAAAAGTAGAATTTACAGTAGATATTCGTTCAACAAACAATGATTATATTAATGATATTACATCTAAGATCCGTGCGGCATTAGATTATGAAACAGAAAAGATGGGCGGAAGCTATGAAATGGACAACAAGCTTACAATCACACCTGTAGATTTATCAGAAGAAATGCTTCAAATCATGGAAGACGACTGTAAAGAAAAAGGTTACAGCTGCAAACGTCTCCCAAGCGGTGCCGGTCACGATGCATTAGAAATCGGACAAGTGATCCCAACAGTTATGTTGTTTGTTCCAAGTAAAGATGGAAGAAGTCACTGTCCAGTAGAACACACAGAATATTCTGAGTTTGCAAAAGCATCTGTTATCATGAACGGATTAGCTCAAAAGCTTCTTGCACGCTAATGAATATATAAATCTAAAGAAAAAAGAGAGGAAAACTAAAATGGAAAAGAAAAAAGGATTAAAACTTTCCTTGACTACTCAAATCCTTATTGGTACAGTTGGCGGTATTGTTTTTGGTGCTCTTGTAGGACCATGGGCAGCTAACTTAAAATTCATCGGTGATATGTTCATCCGTTTGATCCAAATGTCAGTAGTAGTTTTGGTTATGTCTTCAATCGCAGGCGCTGTAGGTGGAGACAACAAGGATGCTGGTAAGATGGGATTCCATACATTTAAATGGATCATCTTCTTTACACTTATTGCAGCAGCTATGGGTATGATTTTATCAATGATCATCAAACCAGGTGTTGGTATTCCAGTTCCAGGTGCTAGTGATATTCAAGCAACAGAAATCTCAGCTTCATTATCAGATACATTATTGAACTTCATCCCAACAAACGTTATCAACTCAATGGCTAGTGGAAGTATGGTTCCTTGTATCGTATTCTCATTGTTCTTCGGTGTTGCAATGAGCCAATACACAAAACAAACAGGCAATACGAACATGATTGACTGGGTAAAGGGTATCAATGCAATCGTTACTAACATTATCAAAATCGTTATGAACGTTGCTCCAATCGGTATCTTCTGTTTATTAGCAAACGTTTCTGGTGCAATCGGATTTAAGGTTATCATCCCAATGTTAAAATTCTTAGGATTATTATTAATTGGTGACGCTATCCAATTCTGTATTTTTATGCCATTAACAGCAGCTTTAACAAAAACAAAACTCAGCAAAATGCCAAAGAAATTTGCAAAAATGTCTATGATGGCTATCACAACAACTTCAGGTGCTATCTGTTTACCAACAAAGATGGAAGACGAAGTAACAAAATTTGGTGTTAGCCGTAAAGTAGCTGACTTCACAGGTCCTATCACAATGTCAATGAACAGTACAGGTGCTGCTCAATGTTATGTTGCAGCTATCTTCTTCATGGCTCAAGCCACAGGAGTAGAATTATCATTCTATCAAATGGGTATGGCAATCTTACTTTCATGCTTAATGTGTATGGGTACAATTTCAGTTCCAGGTGGTTCAACAGTTGTTTACACATTCTTAGCAACATCATTAGGATTACCATTAGAAAGTATCGCAGTACTTATCGGTGTAGACTGGTTCGCTGGTATGTTCCGTACATTAATGAATGTAGACGTGGACGTTATGGTTGCTATGTTAGTAGCTAATAAACTTGGTGAATTAGATCACGATGTATTTGACGAAAAGAAAGTTGTTAAATACTAATCATAGAGTTTTAGAAATCGAGTGTCAGGGATGACACTCGATTTTTTTGTAGTAAATTGGAGTTTATCGCGCTGATTGCTGGTTTGCAGTTAGGCGTAGTGGAACCTATTCTCACAACAATGCCTAAAAATAGAGGAAGATTAGGCATTTACACGTTTTTAGAATACATTTTGCCCAGTGGTAGTTTTATTAGGTTTTTAATCATCATATTCTATCTTTGATGCCTAATCTTCAAAATCATTTGGACATTACAGGCATTTT
>JAZQMU010000037.1:0-2414 GCA_045543595.1 Faecalimonas sp. | reverse complement strand
AGATGTTATACAATGTGTTTTGTTTTGAATCTCTTTTGCTTTTTCCACATCGATGGATTTATGTGGAAAGATCATAATTACTTCTACCAATGATTTGGAAGCTGGAAGGCATCCTAAAATTGCAACCAAAGTTAACAAATTCAATCTGTCACCGGTCTGCCAGATTCCAAGTGCGATCAGTGCTGCAACAATCCCAAACTGAAGAAGTGTTTTGATGATCACACGTTTCTTTCTGCTGGAAATATAACCAGCATCACCCTTATTTATTTTCATGTTTTACCCCTTTGTTTTCTTTTTATGAACATTTCGGATCGATTTCTTTTTCTTAGGAACCGCTTTTTTCTGTTCTTCTTTCTTAAATTGACCTTGTGATCCAAAACGTTTATCCTGTCTTGGTCTGATCAAACATTTTTTATCAAAACCAATTAAATCCATGCGATCTGCTTTACGGAGCGCTTCCATGACCAGGTCATAATTCTTAGGATTACGATACTGGATCAATGCTCTTTGCATGGCTTTTTCATGAGGGTTCTTAGGCACATAAACGGATTTCATTGTTCTTGGGTCAACTTCTGTATAATACATACAAGTTGAAATCGTCGACGGTGTTGGATAAAAATCCTGCACCTGTTCAGGCATATATCCCAAATCTCTCAGATACTCTGCAAGCTGTACCGCCTCTTTCATTGTAGAACCTGGATGTGATGACATGAGATAAGGTACTAAAAACTGTTTTCTACCAAGTTTTTCATTAATCTGTTTATATTTCTTAATAAATCCTTGATAAACACTGTTTTCTGGTTTTCCCATCATCCGAAGGACAGGATCTGCCACATGTTCTGGCGCAACTTTTAACTGTCCGCTAATATGATGTTCACACAATTCGCGGAAAAATGTATCGTCTTTATCTGCCATCAGATAATCAAAACGGATTCCTGAGCGAATAAATACTTTTTTCACGTTTGGAAGTTCTCTTAACTTGCGTAATAATTTGAGATAATCCTTGTGATCCACTTTCATGTTCTTACATGGTTGTGGGAAAAGGCATTGTTTATTTGGACAAGCACCCTTTTCCAGTTGCTTTTCGCATGCTGGAAATCTAAAGTTAGCTGTAGGTCCTCCTACATCATGAATGTACCCCTTAAAATCTTTATCCCAAATAAACTTCTTTGCTTCCGCAATCAAAGATTCGTGACTGCGTGTCTGAATAATCCTTCCTTGATGAAATGTCAATGCACAGAAACTACAGCCGCCAAAGCATCCGCGATTACTGATGAGACTGTATTTTACTTCTTCAATTGCCGGCACACCACCCAACGCTTCATACGAAGGATGATAGGTTCTCATATATGGTAAGCTATATACACGGTCCATCTCAGACTGAGATAATGGTTTCGCTGGAGGATTTTGCACCACATACAAGTGTTCGGAATATGGTTCCACCAGACGTTTCCCTGAAAACGGATCTGTATTACAATATTGTTTATAGAAACTTCTGGCATAATTTAGTTTGTCTTCACGAAGTTCATCCCACGTTTCTAAGACAATGGCATCATAAACACTATCCAATGATTTTACTTTTACGACAGTACCATCAATGTAAGTGATATCTTCAACAGCCATTCCACTATCCAACGCATCTGCAATCTCTACGATAGATTTTTCACCCATACCATAGGAAATGATATCTGCTCCGGAATCTAATAAAATCGAACGTTTTAATTTGTTTGACCAATAATCATAGTGCGCCATTCTACGAAGACTTGCTTCAATACCGCCAATGATGATCGGTATTTTTTTATAAACTTGACGAATCAGGTTACAATACACAGTTGTGGCATAATCAGGGCGTTTCCCCATGACTCCACCTGGTGTAAATGCATCATTCTGTCTACGTTTTTTTGAAACGGAATAGTGGTTTACCATAGAATCCATATTTCCACTTGAAACTAAAAATCCAAGTCTTGGTTCACCATATTCTGTGATACTTTCATTATTTTTCCAATCCGGTTGGGAAATAATCCCAACTTTGTATCCATTTGCTTCCAAAATACGTGTGATTACAGCATGTCCAAAAGAAGGATGATCAACATATGCATCACCTGTTACATATACAAAATCCACTTTCTCCCAGCCTCTGTCTAACATATCCTGTTTACAAATTGGTAAAAATCCTTTTTCCATCTATAATACCTCGTAGGTGTTATTTTTTATATCGTCATAATCTTTTATAAAATAATCTGCTAGTTTTCTTTTTAAATCATCTTGATTTTCTGAAAAGCTATCATATACAGCACAAACTTTCATTCCTGCATTCTTACCTGCCAAAATGCCATTTGGAACATCTTCAAATACCAGACATCTTTCAGGAGCTACTCCAAGACTTCCTGCCACCTTCAAATAAATATCTGGTG
>JAZQMU010000036.1:0-6914 GCA_045543595.1 Faecalimonas sp. | reverse complement strand
CTCGCCTGTGTGCATATCCACATCCAAAGGAACACGCAGTTTTGCAGCATGCTCCATCTCGTAAGCGAGAATCTCCTTTACTTTTTCAATCTCAGACTTATGAGCTTCAATCAGAAGTTCATCATGTACCTGAAGCACTAGTCTTGATTTTAAATTTGCTTCTTCCAAACGTTTTTGCACACCAATCATGGCAATCTTCATAATGTCTGCAGCACTACCTTGAATCGGTGAGTTCATGGCAACTCTTTCTCCGAAAGAACGTTGCATAAAGTTTCCGGAAGACAATTCTGGAATTGGTCTTCTACGTCCAAAAAGTGTTGTAACATATCCTTTTTCTTTTCCTGATGCAACAGAGTTGTCTAAAAAGGTTTTGATACCTGGATATGATTTAAAATAATTCTCAATATAAGCTGCTGCTTCCTTTGGTGTGATACTCAGGTCTTCACTAAGTCCCCATGCACTAATTCCATATACGATACCGAAGTTAACTGCTTTTGCATTTCTACGTTGCAAGTCAGTCACTTCATCAAACGGAATATGGAACACCTGCGAAGCTGTCATTCTATGAATATCTTTTGCGCCTTGGTAAGCTGCAATCAGTTGTTCGTCTTCCGAGCAATGTGCCAGAATACGTAATTCTATCTGCGAATAATCCGCATCTACAAACACATATCCATCTGCTGGGATAAATACTTTACGGATCAATCTTCCAAGTTCAATACGAACCGGAATATTCTGTAAGTTTGGTTCTGTGCTGCTGATTCTTCCTGTTGCGGTAATTGTCTGATTAAACTTACCATGGATTCTGCCATCTTCCTGAATATAATTTGCAAGTCCATCTGCATATGTTGATTTCAGTTTTGTAAGCTGACGATATTCCAAAATTTTCGCAACTACCGGATAATCCGGCGCGAGTTTATCTAAAATATCTGCCGAAGTCGAATATCCTGTCTTCGTTTTCTTAGCATTTGGAAGACCTAAATCCTCAAACAAAATTACACCAAGCTGTTTCGGAGAATTGATATTAAATTCTTTTCCTGTCAGTTCATAGATACCGCTTTCCAATTCAGCAATTTTACCTACAAGAGCATCTCCATAAGCTTTCAGTTCTGCTGCGTTAACACGAACACCATTTTTTTCCATCTGATAAAGAGTAAATGCAAGCGGCATCTCAATATTACGGAACAAATCAATCATGTTCGTTTCTTTTAATTTTTGAACAAGTGGCTCATAAGATGCAAACGCGACATAAGCTTCATAGAAAGCCTTCTGTAAATCTTCTAATTTATCGTCCAACAAAATATCTAACTGTTCACGTGCCACATCCATGTAATCATAGTCATTCTTCAATGGATTTAAGAGATATGCCGCTATAATTCCATCAAATGCAGATATTCTATTCACATTTGGAATGTGTTCCATGGCTTCTTTCACTTTGAAAACTGCTAATGTTTCTACATCGTTCGACAAATTCTGCACTTGTTCTAACAGATAATCAATGGAAACTCCACCTTCTGTCGAAAGAAGATAGATATCTTCCTTTCCAAAACAAAGGCCCACACCTGTAAGTCCTGCCATCTGCACAAATAAAGGTAGCACATTCTTTGTATCTTTATAGAAAGAAATTCCCACTGTTTTTTGTTTTCTCGCTTCGTCAATAACAGTATCGATCTCTTTCTGTGATTTCAAAATCTTGAAAGCATCTTCCACCTTGTTTGCTTTGCCAGTCACTTCAAATCTTGACAACATATTCTTAAACTGAAGTTTTTGGAACAACACATAGGCTTCTTCCGTATAGAGATTGCCAAGACGAGCTTCCTCCATACTGTAATCAAAATCCGTATTCACATTAATAGTTGCAAGTATCTTACTAAGTTTCGCAAGATCATAATGTTCTTCCAATGCTTTTGATGCTCTTGGCGGCTTCAATTCAGCTACATGAGCATATGCATTTTCTACTGAACCATATTCCACGATAATCTTTGTTGCAGTCTTTTCACCAATGCTAGGAACTCCAGGAATATTATCAGATGTATCTCCCATAAGAGCTTTTAAGTCTATAAATTCTTTAGGCGTCACTTCGTAACGAGCCTTTACATCTTCCGCATAATAATCTTCTACTTCTGTCTTTCCCTGTTTCGTCTTTGGAATACGAATCTTTACTCTTTCGGTTGCTAATTGCAATAAATCTCGGTCTCCAGAGACAACGGAAACGTCCATTCCTTGTCGTTCGCATCTATTTGCAAGGGTACCGATCAAATCATCTGCTTCAAGCCCCGCCTGTTCGATGATTTTTACGCCCATAGCACGAAGAACATCCTTGATCACAGGAACCTGCTGACGCAGTTCTTCCATCATCGGTTTTCTTGTCCCCTTATATTCTGCATACATTTCATGACGAAATGTTGGTGCATGTACATCAAAGGCAACCGTCAAATATTCTGGTTTTTCTTCTTCTAAAATCTTAAACATAATATTTAAAAATCCATACACCGCATTCGTATGAAGTCCCCCCGCCCCCGTCAAATCAGGTACCCCATAAAATGCTCTGTTTAAGATACTATGTCCGTCAATCAAAACGATCTTGTCACTCATTCTCGTTCTCCAATCTAATACAAATCTCCAAATACCTCTTCACATAAGTTTTGTCAATATTCCAAACTAAATGCAGAGTCTTTTTCAATCACCTTATTATTTGCTGCTAATTCTTCTGTGTAATCAGAAAGTTTATAAGTTGTAATCTCCTGTGGTCCGTAAGCTAGTTGTGTCACTAGTGGTTCTACGCCATATTCTTTGATATATACTTCCCCAGCTTCATTCTTTGCAAGTTTTACTTCAGCCATGGCGCCAACCATACGATCCGATGTTCCTGCACCTTCTCCACTTGTCGCGTTAATGAAATTGCCAAGTGACCAATAAACTAGCATTTGATGTCCTTTTCCGTCAGTCAACATATCTACTGGCTGAATGTAATGAGCATGCGTACCAATTACTAAGTCAGCTCCATTTTCCATGAAAATGTTTGCCCAATATTCCTGGTCCGAATTCTGCTCATGCTGATACTCAATTCCCCAATGTGGAAATACAACTGTAAAATCGGCAAGTTCCTCTGCTTTTTGAATATCTGTAGCAACCTTTTCTTCGTCCAATAAGGCTACCGCATAAGGCATACCATCAGGAAGCGGAATACCGTTCGTACCATAAGTGTAATTGAGGAGAGCAATTTTCATACCGTCCTGCTCGTAAATATATACATTATTATCGTAATCTTCCTGACTGTCATAAATACCAAGAACACCTATCTGGCTGTAAGTATTTTCCCAAAAATCAATACAGCTCAAAAGGGCGGTTTTTCCTTCATCCAAAGCATGGTTTGTGGCATGAAGAACCACATCAAATCCTGCATCAACTAAGGAATCACCAACTTCAAATGCTCCATTAAAACTTGGATATCCAGTAAGTCCAAGATCACGTCCCCCGAGAATAACTTCTTGATTTACAACTGCAAGATCAGCTGCCTGCACATCTTCTTTTACCTGCGCAAACATGTGATCATAGTTGTAGGTTCCATCCGACATCTCGCCACTTTCATGAATCGCATCATGGAGGAGAACATCCCCTACCATAATAAGATCTATCTCTGGTTCCACATATACTTCCGGTTCTGGTTCCTGATCCTGCGGAAGTTCCTGTGTTGGTTCACTTTGTGGTTCTGTTGATACAAATTTATCCCTTTTTGAACAAGCAAATGCAAAGATCACAATGAGTAAAATGATAAACCCAAGAATAATCCCTGCGCGGATTATTTTCTTTATTCTTCTAACTCTGCGTCTGCGGAGTTTCTTTTGTCTTATTCGTTCGCGTTCTCTGTCGTCCATTCTATTACTCCATCTTCGTTGACATGTACACCAAAGTCTTTGCTAAAATCGTTCATTCGACCGATCACTCTCTGTCCCTCGCTTCCTTCGAGTGGTGTTGGACAGTAATCATTTCGATATGTTACGGAACTAATTGAGCAAGGAATCATCTTTGCTTCTGTTTCGTCTAACATATTCAGTGTCACTTCTCCATCCCAGGTTGTCACTTTTTGGAATTTAAAAGTCTGTTGATAAATCATGGAATCCTTGTCTGCCGGATTCTTATTCGCACCAAAACAGAAATTTCCAAGACTGTATAAAATCATCTTTCCCTTATACACTTCCATACCCTGAAGTACATGTGGATGGTGACCAATTACAAGATCTGCACCCCAGTCAATACATTTCTGTCCCATTTCTCTCTGATACGAAGTAGGATAATATTCTCGCTCAATTCCCCAGTGGCAACATGCAAGTACAATATCACATTCTTCACGAAGTTTTTTGATTCCTGCTTCCAATACAGCATCAGCTTCTCCGCCCCATGACAACAAGTTTGCTGAGGCCCATCCAATCTTCACACCATCCACTTCGTAATACCCGAGATTCTCTCCATATGCATATGGAATCCCAGCCGCCTCTAAAGCAGCAACCGTATCACTCACGCCCTGTTGTCCAAAATCTCTGCGGTGGTTGTTATCCATTCCAACAACTTCTACGTCACCTGCATGTAAAATACCAGTGTATGAAGGATCTCCTTTAATATTGAAAGTTCTGCCTGGAGCCAAATCTTCTGACGTTGTAAGCGTTCCCTCCAAATTCACAATTGTCATATCATCATTTTCAAAGTGTTCAAGCACATTTTGAAAGAAATAAGATTCATCCTTCAGATCATACATCTGGTTAAATGTATTCTCATACCCCTGACCAACATAGTTTCCCATGGTTACGTCACCAGTCGCCGAGATTGTGATCTCCATATTCTCAATCGTAGGTGGATCAAATGTATTCTGCAGTTCCACATTAACAGATGGTGTGGAAACTTGTACTCCTTTGTCTTCTGCACATCCAGAAATAAGTAGCATTGAAATCAAAGCCAACATAACTAGTTTTTTCATTTATATCACTCCTTTTTCTTTTGTAACATCTCTATCTTTTCATTTTACTAAAAAAGACCTGATTTGTATATATTTTGTTTTTGATGAAAATGTATTATAATAGGAACATCAATGATTAAGGAGTAAATATATGAATGCTTTTGAACGATTATTAAAATATGTTGTTGTTCGCACACCAAGTGACGAAAACAGTACAACTGTCCCATCTTCTGAATGTCAATTTGACCTTGCCAAAATTCTTCTCGCGGAATTAAAAGGACTTGGCGTTGAAGATGCTGCCATGGACGACAAAGCCTTTGTATTTGGCAAAATTCCAGCGACAGAAGGATATGAAAACTGTACAAAAATTGGTTTCCTTGCTCACATGGATACAGTCTCTGACTTCTGTGATCACGACATTGTGCCAATTGTACATGAAAATTACGATGGAAATGATCTTGTACTCGGTACGAGTGGACGCACATTGACAGTCAAACAATTCCCACATCTTCCATCGTTAAAGGGACGTACTCTTCTTACAACAGATGGTACGACAGTTCTAGGTGCAGATGATAAAGCAGGCGTTGCAGAAATCATGACAGTTGTAGAACGTCTTATGAAAAACGAGATTCCTCACGGACCAATCCGTGTTGCATTTACCCCAGATGAAGAAGTTGGAACAGGTTCTCACAGTTTCAACGTTCCTGCTTTTGATGCCGAATTTGCTTACACGGTAGATGGCGGTGCCGAAGGTGAAATCGAATACGAAAACTTCAATGCATGTGCTGCAAAATTTGAAATCGAAGGTTTCAGCGTGCATCCTGGTTCTTCCAAAGACACTATGATCAACGCTGCTCTCGTAGCTATGGAAATCAATAGCCTTCTTCCTGGCACAGAAACACCACGTGATACAGAAGGTTATGAAGGATTCTATCATTTGACAGATATGTCTGGCGAATGCGGCCATGCGGAACTTAACTACATCGTTCGTGATCACAGCGCAACAATGTTTGCAGCAAGAAAAGAAACTCTTCGCCATATCGAAAAGATCATGAATGAAAAATGGGGTGAAGGAACTGTCAAACTTACGATCAAAGAACAATATACAAATATGGCTGAAATCGTCAAAGAACATATGCATCTTATTGAAAATGCAAAGAAAGCTGCTGAAATCATTGGCTTACAACCAGAAGTTATGCCAATTCGCGGCGGTACAGATGGTTCTTATCTCAGTTTCCAAGGGCTTCCATGTCCAAACCTTGGAACAGGCGGATATGCTTTCCATGGACCTTACGAACACATCACAAAAGAAGGTATGGATAAAGCGACAGATATGCTGATGGAAATCATCAAATTGTATGCCAAATAACGAACAAATCCCCACTTCATCACGAAGTGGGGATTCTTTTATTTACCTTCTAAATTTATCTTGTTACTTCCATCAAGATTTACTTTGTAAACACCTTCTACAACTGTCATATCTTCATTGTAATCATAGTAGAATAACGAATCTCCAAATACAGTAAGATTCATACAGTTCGTATCATCTACAACCATTCTAGCGCCTTCACCGTCTTTACTCATACAGTAAATTCTTCCATCATCATTTGCATTTGCAAAATAAATGCTGTCACCTTTCAAAACAAGCGTTTG
The DNA here is from genome assembly GCA_045543595.1 of Faecalimonas sp. Taxonomy (GTDB): domain Bacteria; phylum Bacillota; class Clostridia; order Lachnospirales; family Lachnospiraceae; genus Faecalimonas. The sequence goes on along the minus strand of JAZQMU010000036.1, from coordinate 307 downwards.
CACATCTACGTCTTCAAATAATACCGTTTCTTCTTTTGTCTTGAAATCAACCTTCACGATATCACCAACATAGTCACCTTCTGTGATTGATTTATCGTTTTTCACATAGTATCCACTGATTCCGTCTGTCACAAATCCATAGCTGATGCCTGACGTAAGTGTTTCATGACGATCCGTAACCATTTGATATCTGTTGATCGTTTCTCCTGCATTGTCATTTTGATAGAATAATACATCGCCAACCACATAAGTATAATAAAGCTCATGGGCTAAAATTGATTTTTCATTCTTCCCATCAAGGTCAGCT
>JAZQMU010000035.1:0-4089 GCA_045543595.1 Faecalimonas sp. | reverse complement strand
AGACGTATGAATACGCCCCCCGGACTCTGTCTCTGGAACACGTTGTACGCGGTGCACACCACTTTCGTATTTCATTCTTGAATAAACGCCTTGACCGCTTACCATGAATACAACTTCTTTGAAACCGCCGATACCATTTTCACTTACTGAGATAAGTTCTGTCTTCCAACGCTTGCTTTCTGCGTAATGTGCATACATACGATAAACTTCTGCCGCAAATAAAGCTGATTCGTCTCCACCAGCACCTGCACGGATTTCAACCATAATGTTCTTATCATCGTTAGGGTCCTTTGGAAGAAGTAAGATTTTTAATTCTTGTTCTAATTCTTCTACACGTTTCTTTGACTCATATAACTCTTCTTTTGCAAGTTCGCGCATCTCTTCGTCAGACTCTAATTCAAGCATCTCTTCGCTGTCGATAATTGCTTGTTTTGCGTTCTTATATTCTGTATATGCTTCAACGAGAGGAGTAAGATCTGATTGCTCCTTCATTAATTTACGAAAACGGTTTGTGTCACTCGCAACATCTGGCTCTTGTAATTCATTCATAAGCTCATCGTAACGAATAAGTAAATCGTCTAATTTATCAAACATGTTGTTTCCTCCATAAAAATATCACTCAATAGTTATACCACTCTTTATTGTAACATTCCATATACTACTCGGTCAAGTCCCGCTAAATCCTTTTTCACAGTTACTCCTGTGAAGCCGGCCTGCTCCATAAGAACTTTCACCTCTTCGCCCTGATCATGTCCAATTTCAAAATACAACTTACCATGCTGTTTCAAATAATTTGGACTTTCCTTCACAATCTTTCGATAAAAATAAAGTCCATCTTCTTTTCCATCTAATGCAAGAAATGGATCATGGAACTTTACTTCTTCTTTCAGTTCTTCAATCACTGCTGTTCGGATGTAAGGCGGATTTGACACGATCACATCGTATGTGCCTTCCACATTTGTAAACAAATCACTTTCAAGTAACTTTACGTCTGCTTCCAATTTCTCTATATTTTTAGCAGCCACTTCCAAAGCTTCTTTCGAAATATCAACTGCTGATGCTTTGATATCTTCTTTTAACTTCTTAAGACTAATAATGATACAGCCAGAGCCCGTGCACATGTCAAGTACATCCATTCCTGTTTCCAGTACTTCAAGTACACTTTCCACCAACACTTCTGTGTCCTGTCTCGGAACTAATACGTGTTCATTTACACAGAATTCCAATCCCATAAATTCCTGGACACCAGTAATATGCTGAAGAGGGATATGGTTAGCTCTGGTTTTCAAATATACTTTATATTGTTTTTCCTGTTCTGCATTCATTTCCTCATTCATGCGAAGAAAATACATTGCCCTGCTAATCCCCGTCACAAATTCTAACAGATACCAGGCATCTAAGACTGCATCTTCTATCTCTGCATCTTGAAGTCTTTTCTGACCATATTCATAAGCTTCTCTTAATGTCATTTTATTGTTCCTCAAAATTCTTTTCCAGGAATAACTTCCAGTCAAATACTGCTTCCACTGCCTTGATCGCCACTTCAATCATATCGTCTGTAGGTTCTTTCGTTGTCAATTCCTGCATTGCAAGTCCCGGTTTACTTAGCAGACTTATGATTGGATTCTCACTGCTTCCCGCAAGTCTGATGATCTCATAAGAGATTCCTGCAATTACCGGAAGAAGTAATAGACGAAGTACCACACGCCATACTGCTGATTCCACATTGATAAAGAAAAAGATAATGATACTTACAAACATGACAAAGAACAAGAAACTTGTTCCACAACGTTTATGTTGTTTTGAACTCTTTCTTACATTTTCTACTGTAAGTTCCATACCATGCTCAATACAATTGATACACTTGTGTTCTGCGCCGTGATACATAAATGTTCTCTGAATATCTTTCATTTTGGAAATCAGAAGAACATATCCAACAAACAAGGCGATACGTACCAGTGATTCTAAAACAGTGCGCAGGAATCTGGATGTGATAAATCCTTTGAACAAAGTAGAAGCAAAATAAGGAAGCACCATAAAAAGCCCCATAGCAAGAACGACTGATACAACCATCACAATGGACATGATCAAATCTTCTTTTTTCTTTTGCTTCGCAGCTTCTTCTGCTGTCATGACTTTACCTTCTTCTTCGTCTTCGTAGAAACTTGCTGAAAAAGTTAAAGTTTTCATTCCTAAAATCAATGAATCTATAAAATTAAATGAACCTCGTACAAATGGAATCTTAGTAAGTTTATCCCATTTTACAAAGCTGTTATATTCGTCTACTTCAATTGCGATATCTCCATCTGGCTTTCTGACTGCTACAGCATATTTTGAACCATTCTTCATCATAATACCTTCCAGAACAGCTTGGCCTCCAATACCTGATGGCTTCATATAAACACCTTCTTCTTAAAATCTAATAATGAAAAAAGGGTTGAAGTTTGTTAACCTCAACCCGCATTTTTGAATAATTATTGCATTCCGTATTTTTTGTTAAATTTATCAACACGACCACGAGCTTGAGTAGCTTTTTGTTGTCCTGTGTAGAATGGATGACATTTTGCACAAATTTCTACGTGGATTGATTCTTTTGTAGAACCTGTTACGAATGTGTTACCACAGTTACATGTTACAGTCGCTTGATGATATTTTGGATGGATTCCTTCTCTCATGATTTTCACCTCTTCATTATATTTTCGCGATTCCAACCGCGATAGTCTGTTTATTAAACATCTTTAGCATCATATCACAAATAGTTATATAATGCAAGTTAATATTATACTTTTTTAAAAGATTTTTGACTTCATTACCATATCCACAAATTCAGCATTATCTGCAGTTCTCGAGAACATATTTAAGATGTTTTCCACAGCTTCGTCCGGTCTCATACCATTCAATGCTTTTCTCATGCTGTATACAGCTTCCTGTTCTTCTTTTGTAAGAAGAAGGTCATCACGTCTTGTACCAGATTTTGGGATATCAATTGCAGGAAATACTCGTTTTTCTTGCAATTTTCTATCTAATACAAGTTCCATATTACCAGTTCCCTTGAATTCTTCATAGATAACATCATCCATCTTGCTTCCTGTATCTACTAATGCCGTCGCAAGAATCGTAAGACTTCCGCCCTCTCTCATGTTTCTGGCCGCCCCGAAGAAACGTTTTGGCATATGAAGCGCTGCCGGATCAAGACCACCTGAAAGTGTACGGCCACTTGGTGGAACAGTCAGGTTATATGCTCTTGCAAGTCTTGTGATACTGTCAAGCAAGATCATAACATCTTTCTTATGTTCAACCAAACGTTTTGCTCTCTCAATTACCATCTCTGACACACGTTTGTGATGTTCTGGAAGTTCATCAAATGTAGAATAGATAACTTCTACATTATCTCCTACGATGGCTTCCTTAATGTCTGTTACTTCTTCTGGACGTTCATCGATCAGGAGAATCAAAATATGCATCTCCGGATTATTCTTAAGTACAGCTTGAGCCACTTGTTTTAACAGTGTAGTTTTACCTGCCTTTGGTGGCGATACGATCATACCACGTTGCCCTTTACCGATTGGCGATAAAAGATCCACGATACGCATAGCTGTCACGTTTTTGCCGCTTTCTAAACGAAGCCTTTCGTCAGGAAAGATTGGAGTCAATTCTTCGAAATTTGCTCTCTGTGTAGCTTCCGCCGTTGGAAGTCCATTAATCTTTGTCACATATAACAAAGCACTGAACTTTTCAGTTGCTGTTTTAATTCTTGTATTACCTGTGATAATGTCTCCTGTCTTGAGGCCAAATCTTCTAATCTGAGAAGGCGCAACATATACGTCATTTTCACCTGGCAAATAGTTGTCACTTCTGATAAAACCGTAACCGTCTGAAAGCACTTCTAAAATTCCATGTGCAAGATTCCCGCTATCCAGTTCTTCAATATTAAGCGCACCTGAAGCTTTCACCTTATCTCTTTCGTCTTCTTCTAACATTGCTTCAATTACTTCTGCTTTTTTCATCGTACTACACCCTTTGATATCACGTGCTTTTGCAAGATCACGAAGTGTTGCCAAAGGAAGAGACTCATACTTTTCTCTCATA
>JAZQMU010000034.1:0-4276 GCA_045543595.1 Faecalimonas sp. | reverse complement strand
GTACAGGAAGGTGGAGCAATCTACAACTTCACAGGGCCGCAAGGTTTCGGTGTTGCGAATATGGCTGACTCGTTATACGCAATCAAGAAATTGGTTTATGATGAAAAGAAGATCACAATTGGTGAATTCAAAGAAATGCTTGCTTTAAACTACGGACAAGGTTTAGATGAAATCAGTCTTTCAGAAATGACAGTTGATATCGTAAATAACCTTAAGAAAGCAGGAAAGACAGTTGGAGCTAATGAAGTTGCGACAATTCTTTCTACAATTAAGGCGGCAGCAGAAACACCTGAGCTTAAAGCGAAAGGTGATAAATTATTACAAATGATTGAAGAAGTGCCTAAATTCGGTAACGATATTGCGGAAGTAGATGCATTTGCAAGAGATGTTGCATATACATATACAAAACCAATGGAAATGTACACGAACCCAAGAGGTGGTAGATTCCAGGCAGGTCTTTACCCAGTATCAGCAAACGTTCCACTTGGTGCGCAGACAGGTGCAACACCAGACGGAAGACTTGCTCATCAGCCAGTGGCAGATGGTGTTTCTCCATCAGCAGGTAAAGACGTAAGCGGTCCAACAGCAGCTTGTAACTCAGTTGCAAAACTTGACCACTTTATCGCATCGAATGGTACATTGTTCAATCAAAAATTCCATCCTTCAGCATTAAGCGGAAGAGAAGGATTGGAAACATTTACAGCGATGATTCGTTCATACTTTGATCAAAAAGGTATGCATGTTCAATTCAACGTTGTTAATAGAGAAACATTGTTGGATGCTCAAAAACATCCTGAAAATTACAAACACTTAGTAGTACGTGTTGCTGGTTACAGCGCATTGTTTACTACATTATCAAGATCTCTTCAAGATGACATCATCAATCGTACAGAGCAAGGATGGTAGGTGAGAGAGTATGGATTATATGGATACGGTAGGTCGTATTTTTGATATCCAGCGATTTTCAATCCACGACGGCCCTGGAATCCGTACAATCGTATTCCTGAAAGGCTGTCCGCTAAGATGTCGTTGGTGTTGTAACCCGGAATCTCAAAGCAGAGAGATCGAGACTATGATCGTTCATGGAAAACCAAAGACTATTGGCAAAGATGTTACAGTAAAAGAAATTATAGAAATCGTTGAAAGAGATCGTCCTTATTACAATCGTTCCGGAGGCGGGCTTACATTGTCGGGCGGCGAGAGTTTATTGCAACCAGATTTTGCAGTTGGACTTCTCAGAGCGGCAAAGGAACGTGGAATCAACACAGCGATGGAAAGTACAGGGTGCGCAAAGTACGAAGTCATCGAGAAGTTCCTGCCATATTTGGACACGTATTTGATGGATCTGAAACATACCAATAGTGCAAAACACCAGAAATACACGGGTGTACCGAATGATCTTATTATTAAGAATGCGATGAAGATTGCAGAGTCGGGCATGGTGAATCTGGTGATTCGAGTTCCAGTAATCCCTGGATTTAACGACAGGGTAGATGAGATTGAGAGTATTGCAAGATTTGCTTCCGGATTGCCGGGAGTGAAGAAGATGCACATTCTTCCATATCACAGACTTGGACAAGATAAATATGAGGGACTCGGTAGAGAATATTTAATGGAAGGAGTTCTTCCACCTACCGATGAACATATGAAGAAATTGCAGGAAGCTGCAATGAAAGTATCAGGCATTGACTGCCAGATAGGAGGGTAAGCGATGGACTATAGAAATCCTTATGAAAATGAGGGGATTAATAGAATTGTTCAGGAACTTGTTCCTGGCAAGGAAATCACGATTGCTCATCTTATTGCAAATCCTGATGCGGATTTATATACGAAGCTGGGATTGAATCCAAAGATTGATTACTCGAAATCAGCGATTGGTCTTATGTCGATCAGTCCTGCTGAAACAGCAGTGATCGCTGCGGATATTTCTATGAAAGCTGCCGGAATTGAACTAGGATTTGTAGACCGCTTTAGCGGTACACTTATCGTAACAGGTACTATTTCGGAAACGGAAGCAGCTTTAAAAGCGGTATTAGCTTACACAGAAGAAAAGATGGGCTTCAAAGTTTGTAATATCACAAGGACTTAAGCTTATGAAGAAGATTGTATTAGTGGGAAGAAGTGAGGCTGGCAAGACTACACTTACACAGGCACTAAAGGGTGAAAAGATTGAATATCACAAAACTCAGTATGTAAACAATTTCGATGTGATCATCGACACCCCTGGAGAATATGCCCAGACGCATCGCTTAGGACATGCTCTTGCATTGTATACTTACGAGGCGGATATTGTGGGTTTAATCTTATCCTCTACAGAACCTTATTCATTGTATCCGCCATGTGTTACACCGATGGCGAATAGAGAAGTAATTGGGATTGTTACAAAAATCGATGTAGAAGGCGGAGATCCAGATCGTGCCAGAAGGTGGCTGGAACTTGCTGGATGCAAAAAAATCTTTTATGTGGATTCCAAACATAATCAAGGAGTGACCGATTTGTTGGAATATCTCCGAGAAGAAGGCGATGTAATGCCTTGGGAACAAGAAAACCACTAAAAACCACATCTATTAATGTTGACATGTGTTGGAAATAATGTTAACATTGCAATAGAAACAACAAAAAACAACAAGAAGACAACAAGGGTTGTCAAAACTCAAGGAGGAAATGAGTAATGCAAAAAATGAATGAATTCGAAATCAAAAAATTAATGTGTGACATCGGACGTCGTGTTTACAACAGAGGTATGGTAGCTGCTAATGATGGTAACTTCTCTGTAAAAATCAGCGATAATGAATTCTTATGTACACCAACAGGTGTTTCTAAAGGCTTCATGACACCAGAATATATCTGTAAAGTTGATGCTAAAGGTAATGTAATCCAAGCTAACGGCAACTTCAGACCATCTTCAGAAATCAAAATGCACATGCGTGTATACGAAAAGAGACCAGATGTAGGTGCTGTATGTCATGCTCACCCAAGTTATGCTACATCATTCGCTATTGCTGGTATTCCTTTAACACAACCAATCATGCCAGAAGCAGTTATCGCGTTAGGATGTGTTCCAATCGCTAAATACGGTACACCATCTACAATGGAAATTCCAGATGCAGTAGAAGAATACTTACCATACTTTGACCAAGTATTACTTGAAAATCATGGTGCATTAACATGGGCTCCAGACCTTTTAGGTGCTTACCACAAAATGGAATCAGTAGAATTTTATGCTGAATTATTATACAAATCAAGAATGCTCGGCGGACCAAAGGAATTCGATAAAGAACAAATCGAAAAATTATACGCAATCAGAAGACAAATGGGATTACCAGGAAAACATCCAGCTAACCTTTGTCCAAATGCTAAAGAAGGTAAAGAAAGCTGCCATAGCTGTGGTGGAAATTGCTCATGCGGTTCAAACACAAAAGTTGATGCTGATTTAGTATCTGATATTACAAAGAAAGTAATGGCTCAATTAGGACTTTAATCTTAACCCTTAATTAGAAAGGAAATGCTATGAACGAACAGATGATTTCGCAGGCGGTGGCGGAAGTGCTCCGCGGAATGAATTCTGGACACGAGGCGCATCATCATGAATGCAAATGTAAAAAGCATAAGATGACACTTGCGTTGGCAAAATCCTTAATTGAAAAAGTAGAACAAAAAGCGAAGGAAATCGGTTTGGCAGCAGTTATCGCTGTATCAGATCAAGCCGGTAGACTTACAGCTGTCCACGTAATGGACGACGCTTTCATTGCAAGCGTAGATATTGCAATCAATAAAACTTTTACTTCTGCAGGACTCAAAATGTCTACGGCGGAGCTGGCTAAACTGGCTCTGCCGGGGCAACCTCTTTACGGTATCCAACATACAAATGAAGGAAAAATTGTAATTTTTGGAGGTGGAGAACCTTTAATAGTAGAAGACAAAATAATCGGAGCTTTAGGCGTAAGCGGCGGAACTGCTGAACAGGATACAATGCTTGCAGCTTACGGCAAAGAAATTCTTAAGGAGGTAATTTCGTGTCTGTAAATGAACAAATGGTTCAAGACATCGTGAAAGAAGTGATGGCTAAACTCACACTTACATCTTCAGAACCCAAGAAATACAATGGTGTTTTTGAAGATATGAATGAAGCTATTGCAGCTGCTCAAAAAGCGCAAAAAGATATTCACAGAATGTCAATGGACCAAAGAGAACAAATTATTTCAAACATCCGTAAGAAAACAAAAGAAAATGCAGAACTTTTTGCTCGTATGGGTGTTGAAGAGACAGGAATGGG
>JAZQMU010000033.1:0-5652 GCA_045543595.1 Faecalimonas sp. | reverse complement strand
TTTGCAACTGCAGTGCTTCAGGAACTTCCAGTGATCTTATGTGTATTTAACAACACATATCTTGGAATGGTTCGCCAATGGCAGAAGTTGTTCTACGGCAAACGTTATTCTATGACTTGTCTTCGCGCTGGAAAAGCGTGTGAAGGTAAGTGTGGCGTGGAAGGATGTGAATGTCCGCCATATACACCAGATTTTGTAAAATTAGCAGAAAGCTATGGCGCAAAAGCAATACGTGTATTTGAAGCAAATGACATTGCAGCCGCATTCGAAGAAGCAAAGAAAAACACAAAGACACCAACATTGATCGAATTTATCATCGATCCAGAGGATCTGGTTTACCCAATGGTAAAACCAGGTGGAGCGTTGGAAGAATTAATTATGGATTGTTAGGAAGGGGAAAGTCTATGAATACAATGAAAAAAAGATGGATTTCACTATTTGTAGAAAATCAGGCTGGTGTTCTTCCTAAGATTTCCGGACTTTTCTCAGGAAAGTTATATAACTTGGAAAGTCTTACGGTAGGTCCAACAGAAGATCCAACCGTTTCCAGAATGACAATTGCTACTTATGGTGATGATGAAACATTTGAACAGATCAAAAAGCAGTTAAACAGAATGGTAGAAGTTATTAAACTTATTGACTTCACAAACAGTTCTGTCTGCATGAAGGAACTGCTCTATGTAAAAGTAAAGAAATGTACAAGAGAAGATAAGGAAGAATTATTCCAAATCGCACAGTCTTTCAATGCAAAGATTGTAGACTACGGCAAGGATTCGTTGCTTCTTGAATTCGTACATTCGGCAACAAGAAATGATGCGATCATCAAGCTAATGAAAGAAGAATTCCAATCGATAGAAGTTGTTCGTGGCGGAAGCGTAGGAATTGAAGCAATTAATATGACACAGAGATAAAAATGGAGTGCACTCTAAAAAATAGAGTGCACTCTATTGACATTGTGAAAGAAAAGTATGATAATAGCATTTAGAAAAATGAACGGGAGGTACTCGCTATGAGTAACAAACAAATTGATTGGGCAAATTTAGGATTCGGATATATCCAAACAGATAAAAGATATGTTTCTAATTTCAAAGATGGCGCATGGGATGAAGGCGGACTCACAGAAGATGCGACTGTTGTTTTAAATGAATGTGCAGGTGTTCTTCAATATGCACAGACAGTATTTGAAGGTTTAAAAGCATACAGAACAGAAGACGGACATATTGTAACATTTCGTCCTGACCTTAACGCAGAAAGAATGGTAGACTCTGCAAAGAGATTACAGATGCCACCATTCCCAGTTGAAAGATTTATTGAAGCTGTAGAACAAGTAGTTGCAGCAAACGCTGACTTTGTACCACCATATGGTTCAGGTGCTACAATGTATCTTCGTCCATACATGTTCGGAAGCAACCCAGTTATTGGTGTAAAACCAGCAACTGAATATCAATTCCGTATCTTTGCAACACCAGTAGGTCCATACTTCAAAGGTGGCGCAAAGCCTATCACAATTCGTGTGTCTGATTTTGACCGTGCAGCTCCAAATGGAACAGGTCATATCAAAGCAGGTCTTAACTACGCAATGAGCTTATATGCGATCGTAGATGCACATGAAAAAGGATTTGACGAAAATATGTATCTTGATTCAGCTACAAGAACAAAGATCGAAGAAACTGGTGGAGCAAACTTCATCTTTATCACAAAAGATGGCAAACTTGTAACTCCTAAGTCACCAACGATCCTTCCATCAATTACAAGACGTTCTCTTTGCTATGTTGCAAAAGAATACCTTGGTATGGAAGTGGAAGAAAGAGAAGTATTCTTATCTGAGTTAGAAGATTTCGCAGAATGTGGTCTTTGTGGTACAGCAGCAGTTATTTCTCCAGTAGGTAAGGTTGTGGATCATGGCAAAGAAATCTGCTTCCCAAGCGGAATGGAAGAAATGGGACCATATACAAAGAAATTGTATGATACATTAACAGGTATCCAGATGGGCAGAATCGAAGCTCCAGAAGGATGGATTCATGTAATTAAATAGTTGTTCTAAAAGCCTTTCACTTTGTGGAAGGCTTTTGATTTGCACATACACAAACCATATGCTATAATACTACAGACTATGGATATTGGAGGTGCATCTGTGGAAGCATACACTAGTTTTGCAGCTGTCTACGATGAATTTATGGATAATATCCCATATGAAGAATGGGCAGTGTATTTGAAAGAACTTTTAAATGAATATGGTGTGAAAGATGGATTGTTACTTGATCTTGGATGTGGAACAGGGACGATGACTGAGATTCTTGCGGAGTCAGGGTATGATATGATCGGCATTGACAATGCAGAGGATATGCTTGAGATTGCCATGGATAAGCGGGCAGAATCTGGTCATGATATCTTATATCTTCTTCAGGATATGCGTGAGTTTGAACTCTATGGAACGGTAGGTGGGATTGTGAGTATCTGCGATTCTGTAAATTATATTACGGAGGAAGAGGATTTAGTGGAAGTATTCCGACTTGCCAATAATTATCTGGACCCGAAAGGCGTATTCATCTTTGACTTTAATACAGTTTACAAGTATCAGGAGATTCTCGGAGACAGAACGATTGCCGAAGATCGGGACGATTGTAGTTTTATCTGGGATAATTATTACTATGAGGATGAACAGATCAACGAGTATCAGTTGAGTTTGTTTATCAAGGAAGAAGATACAGATTTGTATCGAAAATATCAGGAAACACATTTCCAGAGAGCATATGATTTGGAAACAATGAAAGGACTCGTGGAAGAGTCTGGTTTAGAATATATTACCGCATACGATGCATTTACAAGAAATGCTCCAACAGAGACCAGTGAACGCATCTATGTGATTGCAAGAGAAAGAGGAAAGTAGAATGAAAGATTATATTGTTAGAGCAACGGCTGCGAATAATCAGGTAAGAGCATTTGCGGCGACAACAAGAGATATGGTTGAAACAGCACGTCAGAAACACAATACTAGCCCGGTTGCTACTGCAGCACTTGGAAGACTTCTCACGGGAGGAGCCATGATGGGAAGCATGATGAAAAATGAAAAAGACATGCTTACAATTCAAATCAAATGTGATGGACCAATCCAAGGTCTCACAGTTACTGCAGATGTGGCAGGGAATGTAAAAGGTTACGTGGAAAATCCAGACGTAATGCTTCCACCAAGTGAAAAAGGAAAACTGGATGTAGCAAACGCTCTTGGACTTGGTGTGCTTAGTGTAATCAAAGACATGGGACTCAAAGAACCGTATCTTGGACAAACAATTTTAATGACAAGCGAGATTGCAGAAGACTTGACATATTATTTTGCAACATCAGAACAAGTACCTTCATCGGTAGGTCTTGGTGTGTTGATGGAAAAAGATAACACTGTAAAACAAGCAGGTGGTTTTATTGTTCAGGTAATGCCATTTGTAGAAGAAGCGGTGGTTGCAAAATTGGAAGAAAATATTGCAAAGGTTGAGTCGGTTACTTCCATGCTTGACAAAGGTTATACTCCAGAAAAAATTCTGGAAACAGTTTTGGACGGATTTGATGTGGAATTTAATGGTACAATGCCAACACAATTTGATTGTAACTGTTCAAAAGCAAGAGTGGAAAAGGCGCTTATCAGCATTGGAAGAAAAGATCTCATTGAGATGATCAATGATGGAAAACCGATTGAAATGCATTGCCATTTCTGTAATACAAGTTATGAATTTACAGTGGAAGAATTAAAGGAAATTCTTAAGAAAAGCAGATAAGGAGGCTTCTTATGAGACAAGGATTTGTAAAAGTGGCGGCAGCAACTCCAAATGTAAGAGTTGCAGATGTGGATTTTAACAAACAGGAAATTTGCAGAGTGATTGATGAGACAGTGGCAAATGGTGCGAAAATCGTGGCATTTCCAGAACTTTGTATTACTGGTTATACTTGTGGTGATTTATTTACACAAGATGTATTACTTAAGAAAACAGAGAAAGCTTTAAGGGAAATCGTAGATTACACAATTGGAAAAGACGCATTATTCTTCGTGGGTACTCCATACGTAGTGCGAAACAAGTTGTACAACGTTGCTGCGGCAATCTGTAATGGGGAACTCCTTGGTCTCGTTACAAAAACATTTTTACCAAACTATGGTGAATTTTATGAAATGAGAAACTTCCAGCCAGGGCCAAAGAAGGCAGATATCATTTGGGTGGATGGAGAAGAAGTTCCATTTGGTCCACAGATTTTATTTGAATGTGAAGAAATGCCAGATCTTATCGTTTCAGCAGAAATCTGTGAAGATGTTTGGTCACCTGTTCCACCAAGTATTCATGCAGCTACTTGTGGAGCAACTGTGATCGTAAACTGTTCAGCAAGTGATGAAACAGCAGGAAAAGATTCATATCGTCAGGCTCTTATCAAAGGACAGTCTGCAAGATTAATGGCAGGTTATGTATATGCGAATGCAGGCGAAGGAGAATCAACAACAGACCTTGTATTTGGTGGGCATAACATTATTGCAGAAAATGGTGCAATCCTTGCAGAATCACCTCGTTTTGTAAATGGAATTATCTACAGTGAAATTGATATTGAGAGAATGGTAAGCGAAAGACGTAAGAATACGACGTTCCAAATGGCGGAAAATTATGATGAACTTATCACAGTGTTATTCTCGCTCAAGATGGAAGAAACGAATCTTACAAGAAAAGTAAAACAGTCACCATTTATTCCTGAAGAGGAAGCGGTGCAGAAGGAGATTTTTGAAGAGATTCTTAACATCCAAGCATTAGGACTCAAAAAACGTCTTGCACATACAAATTGTAAGAGTGCAGTAGTTGGAATTTCAGGTGGGCTCGATTCTACATTGGCACTTCTTGTGACAGCGAAGGCATTTGATATGCTTGGGATTGACAGAAAGAACATCGAATGTGTGACAATGCCATGTTTTGGAACAACAGACAGAACTTATACAAATGCGTGTCTCATGACACAAAAAGTGGGTGCGAATCTGACAGAAGTGAATATTAAAGAAGCTGTTCGAATTCATTTCCGCGATATAGGACATTCCGAAGATCAACATGATGTGACTTACGAAAATGCACAGGCAAGAGAACGTACACAGATCCTCATGGATATTGCGAATAAGACAAATGGTATGGTGATCGGTACAGGTGATATGTCAGAACTTGCACTTGGCTGGGCAACTTACAACGGAGACCATATGTCTATGTATGGTGTAAATGCATCGGTACCAAAGACAATGGTTCGTCACCTTGTAAAATACTATGCAGATACATGCAATGATGAAGCGTTGAAGAATGTGCTTTACGATGTGCTCGACACACCAGTAAGTCCAGAATTATTACCACCAAAAGAAGGCGAAATCGCACAGAAGACAGAGGACCTTGTGGGACCATATGAACTTCACGATTTCTATCTCTACCACATTTTAAGATATGGATATGCGCCAGCAAAAATCTATCGTCTTGCTAAGATTGCTTTTGCAGGTGTGTATGATAATGAAACTATCTTGAAATGGCTCAGAAAGTTCTATTGGAGATTCTTTTCGCAACAATTTAAACGTTCTTGTGTGCCAGATGGTCCAAAAGTTGGAACGGTAGCGTTATCGCCAAGAGGGGATCTTAGAATGCCAAGTGA
>JAZQMU010000032.1:0-20962 GCA_045543595.1 Faecalimonas sp. | reverse complement strand
CAAGAGCTCTTCTCTTATCATTTACTGTTTTGATACTTGCTGCTAATTTTTGAGCTGTTACTTCATTTCCTGTTTCTTTTTCTACTACTGCTTTGAAATCTTTAATTTCATCTGCCCATTTCTGAACGTCTTTTGCACGTTTCATCTGTGGAAGGTCCATTACATGAACTGGAACGTCACCAGCTAAGATTTCCCATGCTTTTTTCTTTCCATCACATGTTGTTTCACCAACATACATGTCAGCGATTCTGAAGAATGGACAAGTTCTGTCAAGTCTAGCACCTACAGAAGCTTTGATAAGTGGACATGTGTTTGTTGGAAGAACTTTTTCTCCACCTGGTACCCAGAATTGAGAACCGCCACAAAGTCCTGTTGCGATTGCATCTGCTGCAATTACGATTTCATCTGGCACGTATACACAGAATGTTCCAAATACTTTTCCGCCATTTTCTTGATGAGCGATAAGTTCTGCTGGACGGATACCATGGATATCAGCAACTACCATATCATAGAAATCCATGCATTCTGGACGATTTTCTTGTGAAAGATAAACATCACCAAAAGCCACTGGTAATACTTCACAAAGAGCATCATGAGTTTCAAGGTCCATGCCTAAACTTTCCCACATTTTACGATTATCTGCCATAATTTTCGACCTCCTAAGACAAATTTCATTACTTTAAACCTATCATTTTTTGCAAAACCGTTCAACGATTAGTCCTGACTAACGTCATTGATTTTTGTAATGAAAGTTCTTACTTATTCAAAAGTCCTATATCTGTCTCAACGCCTCCAAAAGTATATCAATTTCTTCTGTTGTGTTACTTGCACTAAATGCAATTCTCACCATTCCTTGTGGATATGTTCCAAGGCTTTTGTGCGCGATTGGAGCACAATGAAGTCCGACTCTTGTCATGATTCCATACTCACTTTCAAGCGTAAAAGCTACCATCGCATTATCAGTATTTAAAAAGTCTAAAGACACAACAGCAACTCTATTTTCAAGAGTCTGCCTGCCTACCACTCGAATCTTTGGAAATTGTTTTAATCCATTCAAAAGATACTCTGTCAACGCCATTTTCTTTTTGTGGATCTCTTCCACACCAATATCTTTCAAATAAGAAAGTGCCGCATGAAGACCGATGATTCCTGGAAGATTCATTGTTCCACTTTCATATTTATCAGGAAGCATTGTTGGCATTTCCAAACTATCCGATATGCTTCCAGTTCCACCTGCAATCAGCGGAGTTAGTTCTTTGTCCAATTCTTCTGAAATCAAAAAACCACCAATTCCCTGTGGACCTAAAAGTCCTTTGTGTCCTGTAAATGCAAGGAAATCAATGTTGGATTTTTGCATATCAATTAGAATGGTTCCCGCACTTTGGGCTGTGTCTACAGCAAAAAAAACACCATATTTTTTGCACACTGCTCCAATCTCTTCAATAGGAACCACCGTTCCACACACGTTGGATGCGTGAAGTACAATCACCAATTTTGTCTCTCTGCGAATCTGTCTTTCTACATCCTCCGCAGACACCATTCCCTCTTTGTCTGTTGGAATAATTTCGTATGTCACGCCTTGCTTTTCCATTTGGCAAAGTGGACGCATGACTGCATTATGTTCCAGTCCTGTCACGAGAACATGATCTCCTGATTTCAACAATCCCTTGATCAAAAAATTCAGAGAATATGTAATGCCCGGTGTAAACACCACTTGCTTTGAACTTTTCGCATGAAACAATTCCGCAAGAAGTTCCCTGGTTTCAAGAACTATCGCCGCTACCTCATATGCCCCTTCATAATTTCCACGATTAATATTAAATGCTCCTTGTTCAAGCAGATTTGTCATCGCTGTGACTACTCCTGGAGCTTTCGGAAATGAAGTACTTCCGTTGTCAAAATATATCTTTCTACTCATCACAAAGAACCCCCAATCCATATTTCATATAACTTATAATAGTCAAAAAAAGAGCCAGACGCAAGGTCTGACTCCAACTTATTTATCTATGTCTTCCATTATGACTGCATAAAGCACAGTTTCCCGAACAACCTTTGCATGCTCCTCCGTTCTTACGATTTTTCAAAGTAAAACGAAGAATCGTTGTTACAAGAATACCCAACACTGCGATTACAATAGCATCTCCCATTTCAAAAACCTCCTATTGCTTTTGATATCCCTTACGGAAAATAAGATACAACAATCCTGCAAGAACTGCAACTGCTAATATCGTAAAGATGCCAAATGTTGCTTCGCCGAGTGCTAAACCTACTAACTGATATACGATCATCGAAATCACATAAGCAAATCCGCACATATAAGCAACCGTTCCTATTGTCCACTTAGCACTTTGCATTTCACGTCTAATTGCTCCTATTGCTGCAAAGCATGGTGCACAAAGCAAGTTAAAGATCATAAAACTATATGCACGAACAGGTCCAAAGTCTGCTGCGATCAAGCTCCAGATTTCATTACCTGCTTCGCTGAGTTCTCCACCAAAATTATATAATGTACCAAATGTCATTACCACTTCTTCTTTTGCGATCAAACCTGTAAATGTAGCAACTGTCGCCTTCCAAGCCATATCTCCAGCCCATCCTAAAGGATAGAAAAGCCATGCAAATATTTTTCCCAAACCAGCAAGAAGTGAAACATTACTGTCCTCTACTGCTACCAAAGAACCATCCACATAACCATATGTCTTTAGGAACCATAATACAATGGAACTAAGCAGTACGATCGTAGTCGCTCTTTTCACGAAATCCCAACCTCTGTCCAGTGTAGAACGTGCGATATTTCGTGGTGATGGTAAATGGTAAGTTGGAAGTTCCATAACAAATGGAGCTGGCTTTCCAGCAAATGCTTTGAATTTCTTTAAGATTACTCCCGAAAGCACAACTGCTATGACGCCGATAAAGAACGCCGATGTCGCAACGAGTGGTGAATTTCCAAATACGGCACCTGCAAAAAGACCAATGATTGGCATCTTTGCACCGCATGGAATAAAGCCGGTTGTCATAACTGTAATCTTACGGTCATTTTCCTGTTCAATCGTACGACTGGCTAAGATACCAGGCACTCCACATCCTGTAGCTACAAGCATTGGAATAATTGATTTCCCTGATAAACCGAATTTACGAAGGATTCTGTCCATGATAAATGCCACACGAGACATATATCCAACGTCTTCCAAGATGGAAAGTAATAATGAAAGAACTAAAATCTGTGGAACAAAGCCTAGTACTGCACGAACGCCAGCTACAATACCGTCCATGATAAGTCCATATAACCAATCGCTGACACCTAGGGATGTGAGAATACCATCAAAGAAGTTTGGTACCCATTCACCGAAGAACACATCATTTGCCCAATCTGTTCCCATTGTTCCAATCGAAAACGGAAAGCTTCCCATTGCGATAGCGTACATTAAAAACATGATGCCCGCGAAAATAGGTAACGCGAGAATTCTATTTGTCACAATCTGATCAATTTTATCTGATAAACTGAGTGCATGTTTTTTCGCCTTCTTTTTAACCGCTTTCTTTACAACACCTTCAATGTATGTATATCTTTGGTCGGCAATGATGGATTCTGCATCATCATCCATTTCTCGTTCACAGTCTGCAATGTGCTGTTCGATATGTGCGAGAAGGTCTTTGCTTAATTTCATTTCCGCTCTCACCACTTCATCACGTTCAAACAATTTGATCGCATACCAACGCAAGAAAATTGGATCCACCATATTTTCAATCGCTTCTTCGATATGTGCCAAAGCATGTTCCACACTACCATTAAAAATATGTGGTCTCTCATCGTGCTCGTGGTTTCTGGCAAGTTCTACTGTTTTCTCTGCAGCTTCCAAGCCGCCTTCACCTTTTAATGCACTGATTTCCACACACACACATCCAAGTGCCTTACTTAACTTTTCTAAATCAATAGAATCCCCATTCTTACGTACAAGGTCAATCATATTGACAGCAATCACAACCGGATAACCAAGTCCGATCAACTGTGTTGTCAGATATAAGTTACGTTCTATGTTTGTTCCGTCTACGATGTTCAGAATCGCATCCGGATGCTCATTTACCAAATAAGTACGAGTCACCACTTCTTCTGGAGAATATGGTGAAAGCGAATAAATACCTGGCAAATCCTGAACTGTAACATCAGAATATCCCCTTAATTTTCCTTCTTTTTTCTCAACTGTTACTCCAGGCCAGTTTCCAACATATTGGTTCGACCCTGTCAAACTGTTAAACAATGTTGTCTTCCCACAGTTTGGATTTCCCGCCAAAGCAATTTTTATACCCATAGTTTTATCCCTTCTATAATTATTCTACTTCTATCATACTTGCATCTGCTTTTCTTAATGTCAATTCATATCCACGGAGATTCAGTTCCATTGGATCTCCTAAAGGCGCTACTTTTCGCACATAGATTTCTACCCCTTTTGTAATTCCCATATCCATAATACGACGTCTTACTGGTCCTTCTCCATGTACTTTAACAACAGATACTGTCTCACGTACTTTTGCATCTTTTAATGTTTTCATTTTCTCTCCTTCCAAGTTAGTTAAAACTAACCATTGGGTGTTAATATAGTTAGTTGCAACCAAAATTAGTCGCAACTAACTCCAAATGTAGTTTAACACTATTTAAAATGAGTGTCAAGAAAATTTTCCCCAAATTTACAGACCAAAATATCTATCAATTCCATTTGCAATTCCTTGCACCATATTGTTTTGCATCGTCGCATCCTGCATCGCCTGATCTTCTTCCGGATTACTCATAAACCCTAATTCTATAATGGCAACTGGCACTTCACTCCAATTAATACCTGTCATTGTGTCGTTTGCTTTTACACCTCTATTCTTAAATCCAGTAGCTCTGCAATATTCGTCGATAATGTTTTGTCCGAGACTATAACTTGCATTTGCCAAATGACTTACATACGCATTTCCCGATGAAGGAACTAAAGTTTCTGCTCCACTCACACTTGCACTATCCACACTGTTTCCATGGATGCGAACTGCAATATCTGCGCCCACTTCTGACGCATATTGGGCACGTTCCATGTTACTGATATTCACACCATGGGAATCGCGTGTCATGTATACCACATAACCTCTATTTTCGAGTTCTGTTTTCAGTTTCAAACTAACATCTAGATTCAACACATATTCAGTAACGCCTGTGGAAACTCCTGTCGCACCTCCTGTTACTCTCGCCTTCATATCGCCGGAACCTGGTCCATTTGGTTCCTTTGTGCTGTCGCCACTTCTTTGGTGCCCCGGATCAAGCACAACAATGATATTATTAGGGTCACGATATTGTCCAGGAATTGCTTCCACCTTTGGAACTGACGGAGTTTCTGGTTCCGGTTCAGGTTCTTCTGGCTCCTCCACCTCAGGTTCCT
Organism: Faecalimonas sp.; assembly: GCA_045543595.1. Classification (GTDB taxonomy): domain Bacteria; phylum Bacillota; class Clostridia; order Lachnospirales; family Lachnospiraceae; genus Faecalimonas. Next base: position 15,548 of record JAZQMU010000032.1, on the reverse strand, counting down.
GTGGTTCCTCTGATTCTTCTGGCTTTTCTGGCTCTTGAACTTCTTCCTCTTCCTCAGGTTCAGTTTCAACTACTGGTTCTTCCTGGACATCCTCCTCCGGCTTTTCTACCGGCTCATCCTGAATATCCTCTTGCTCCTCCTGTAATTGTTCTTCCTGTGCTTTCTGCTCTTCTTCCCACTTATCTCTCTGTTTCTTTATAAAAATAATATTGCCAATCGAAGCAATTACAACCAATACAATTAGCACTCGTATAATTAATTGTCTCTGCCTTTTTTTCTTTTTGCTCATATGTACACGCTTCTTTCTTTTATAGTTAAAATTATTATATCCTTTCTTTACTTTTTTCGCCACATTCAATATAATATATTCATTATTAGTTTCGGAAAAAGGAGAACACCTATGGAAAATCAAAAACAACGTATTTACGACGAATTAAATAAGATGGGAATCAAATACGAAGCCGTAGAACACGAACCTGTACACACAATGGAAGACATGGATCGTCTTGGTCTTCCTGCAAAGGGAACACTTTGTAAAAATCTTTTCCTTCGCGATGCAAAAGGAAAACGTCATTTTCTCGTAACAGCAGATGAAAATGCTAAAGTGGATTTAAAAGCACTTGCTCGTCAGTTAGGAACAAGCAGTCTCAGTTTTGCTTCTGAAGAACGTTTGGAAAAATATTTAAAATTAAAACAAGGTAGTGTAACACCTTTCGGACTTATCAATGATACAGATCACGCTGTTGAATTCTTTATCGATCGCAGTTTATCAAAATGCAAGAGTCTTGGAATTCATCCATGCGACAACACAGCTACTGTATTTTTATCATACAAAGATTTGGATAAGTTCTTATGGAATCTTGACATCGATGTAATGCAGATCCGTTTCTAAAATTTTATAGTTTGATAGCAAAGGGCGTATCGATATCCTAATCGATACGCCCTCTATTATTAATACTGTTCTAAAATACCTTTTAAATAATCTTGATACTCATTTCTCACATGCTCTGGACTTGCAATTTGAACTTTTGCCCCCAGACCAGTCACCCATCCGAAAAACTGTTCACTTACTGTCATCAGCGCGTTAACCTTAAAATGTTCTTCGTCTACAGGGATCATCATCACATCTTTTCCAAATCGATCGATCATAACTCCTGCCAATTCCTTTTTACAAAGGAGCGCTACTCTCTCATCACGGCCTCCATACATAGCAAAAGTTTTCTTTGCGAACGCTGGCAGATTAAAGGTTTCAAACTTTTCTTTACCAATTCTTTTTTCTTTTAAAAGTGAAAGATTCTTCATCTTGTCCACACGATAATGCTTAAGGAGATCTGCATGTTCATCATAAGCAACCAGATAATAATTTTCATCATCCCAAGTTAATGCCCATGGGCTCACCTGATAGAACTCCCCATTCTTTTTGTAGCGAAGTTCCTTTTGTACTGTCCATTCTGTGTATTGAAACTGAATCTGCACATTTTCAAACAGTGCCGCATGTATAGCATCCACACTATAAAAAATCGTTTCGTTTTCTGTCTTTGGTCTATCGCAGATAAACACCTGACGTTGCAATTGCTGTGCTGCATAGATACTTGTCAATCCTTCTAGCTTTTTGATCAGCTTTTCAGACTTTTTGCTGGTAATAAACTTGGATGACTGTACTGCATCCACCAAAAGTTTCAGTTCCGGCAATTCAAATTCTCTGGACCCTAAATAATATCCTGACGCACTTCCTTTATTCTGCATAATATCAAAGCCTATCTCTTTTAAAGCTTCAATGTCTGTATAAATACCTTTTCGTTCTGCTGTGATCCCATAAGAACTTTCCAACACATTACAAATGTCTATTGCAGACAATGTGTGGGCTTCATCTGTACGTTCCATAAAAATCTGCATTACTGCCAATAATTTTTTCTTTTGATTCTGTACTGCCATCTTTTCTCTCCTTACGATTCGGTAACCTTAGTGTAACCCAAAAAGCAACCAAATGACAATACCTACTGTAAGCAGAATTGCTCCTAACACTTTATTTTCACGCTCTTCACCAAGCATCATGTAACCACCGTAAAAAGGCATTGCGAACACCGCCAAAAATAATACTGTAAATGCATCCATCAATCTATTTTTTCTACTCATATGTAAATCCTCCGTACTCTCTTTTGTTGATGTCATTATCACATTTTCGCTGTCCGTTTATCCGTACTTCTATTCTTGTTGCATGGTCTTTTTTATTTTTATATAATAGAAGTAATACAAAAAAGTGAGGTTTTATATGAATCTTTTTAAAAATGAATTGAAATTTGGAGTAAAAATCAGCAAACATTTTATCAGATGGATGTGCTTTGCATTGATCACAGGACTTATCGTAGGACTTGTCGGAACGGTATTTGTCAAAGGGCTCACCTTTGCTAATAATTTCCGTCTTGATAACCCTAATATCATCTACGGTTTACCACTTGCCGGACTTTTTTTAGTGTTCCTCTACCGTAAATCGGGAATGAAAGAAGATAAAGGAACAAACCAGATTATTGCAACAATTCATGCAGAATCTCATGTTCCATTTCGCATGATGCCGCTAATCTTCATATCAACTATTGTGACCCATCTATTCGGTGGTTCTGCAGGACGTGAAGGCGCTGCACTCCAGTTAGGTGGAAGTATTGGAAATCAATTGGGCCGCTGGCTGAAATTAGAAGAAGCCGACACACGTCTCATGGTTATGTGCGGTATGAGCGCTGCCTTCTCAGCTATTTTTGGTACACCTTTAGCTGCAGTCGTATTTGCTATGGAAGTTGGAAGTATTGGAATTATGCATTACGCAGCTTTAGTACCTTGCGCAGCATCTGCCCTCATTGCCTCGGCATTTGCACTCTCTATGGGCGTACACCCAGAGGCCTTTCACATTAGTGAGATTTCTAAGTTTACGATCATGAATTCACTTAAGATTGTTTTACTAGCTATCCTTTGTGGACTTCTCAGCATCATCTTCTGTAAATTACTTCATTTTGTGGGACATTTTTTGAAAGATCATTTTAAAAATGCATATGTACGTGTGGTTGTTGCAAGTTTTGTTATCATTGCTTTGACTCTTCTTCTGAAGACAAACGCATACAGCGGCGCAGGTGTAAATTTAATTGAGGAAGCTTTCCACGGCGAAGTTCCAAAGCTTTCTTTCCTTTGGAAAATGCTTTTCACAGCAATCACACTTGGTGCAGGCTTTAAAGGCGGTGAGATCGTTCCTTCGTTCACAATTGGCGCTACCTTTGGATGTCTCTTTGGTTCACTCATGGGATTATCACCTTCTCTCTCCGGTGCAGTAGGTATGGTTTCTGTTTTCTGTGGCGTAACCAATGCACCAATCGCCTCTCTGCTTATTGGTTTTGAGCTTTTCGGATTCGATGCTATGAAGTTTTTACTTATCGGAGTTGCGGTCAGCTACTTATTCTCAGGATATGAAAGTTTATATGCTGCTCAGAGAATTACATACTCAAAACTCGAAACAAAATATGTGAATGCAAAACCACATTAAAATCATAAACTCACAAGGAGGTACGGAATTTATGACTACTTGTAAAATTGAACACCATGCAACTTTATTTGCGCTTCTCTCCAAATATGCAATCACATTAGCTGGTGAAGCGGGGAAAGAAGCTATACTAAAAGGAATGACAAAGTACGGAAATGAACGCGGTGCCCGCATGGCTGCCAACGCCATCGCAAATGGAGACCCGTTAACTACTATGACAAATCAGGCTTATGGTGAATGGAAACCAGATTATCAAGGACAGATGGATTTTGGAACTATTCATACAGAACCAACGCTCCAGACTTACATCGCCAAATGTGCCTGGTGTGATGCCTGGAAAAAACACGATCTTTTAGACTATGGAAAATATTACTGCGTCAATGTAGACAACGCAGTGTATCAAGGTTTCCGTTCAGATTTTCTCTGCACACCAACTACTACTTCTCTCAGTTGGGGAGGAGAACGTTGCGAATTTGACTGGGGACATCCTCTTACTCCAGAGGAAGTCACTCAACTGGCAGAAAAAAAGAAAGAACTCGGAACAAGCTGTATGAAGGATTTTAATTTCCACACAGCGCACTTGCTGTATACAGTAGGGAACATATTAAAAGAAGAACTCGGCGAGACTGGTGAACTTGCTGTCCAAAAAGGAATTGCAGAATATATCGAAAAATTTGGTCAGGAATACTATGATGTGTTAGGAGAAATTGATCATGAAAAATTCTAGTATTTTATCAGACTGGATGAAAAATGAGAATGTGATCACCAACTGGCTCCTGGAACATGAAGCCGACATGATCGAAACAGCTGATTACATTTTTAATCATCCTGAAACTGCTTATCAAGAAAAACTTTCTTCCAGATATCTAGGAGAATATTTAGAAAAAAATGGTTTTAAATTGTCTTGGAATACATCCGAAATTGATACGGCATTCACCGCCGCTTGGGGTAGTGGCAAGCCAGTTATTGGTTTTCTTGCCGAATACGATGCTTTAGCGGAAGTCGGACATGCCTGCGGACACAATCTTTTTGGAACTGCTGTTGCGGGAGCTGCTTGCGCTCTGAAAAGAGATATGGAAGAAAACGGACAATCTGGTACACTTATTGTTTTCGGCTGTCCAGCAGAAGAAACCTTATCTGGCAAAATTCGCATGAACGAACAGCATGTGTTTGATGAGTTGGATGTGGCAGTCACCTGGCATCCATTTGACAGAAACCGTGTCAGCAACGATATCTGGCAATCTATAGACACAAAAATTTATACCTTCCACGGCCGCTCTGCTCACGCAGCAAAAGCGCCCGAATATGGTCGCAGTGCCCTGGACGCAGCGGAGCTTATGAACATCGGTGTAAACTATCTCCGTGAACATGTTCCAACTGAAGTTCGTATGCACTATGCTCATTTGGACAATGGTATTCCTGCAAACATCGTGCCTCACGTTGCAAAATCAAGTTATTTTGTACGTTCCTACAAACGTGCTCTCACAGATGATGTAAGCCATCGCGTAGACGAATGTGCAAGAGGTGCCGCCATCATGACTGGAACAACTTACGAAGTAGAAGTTCTTTCAAGTTGTAAAGAAATGAAGGTAAACCGTATACTTACAGAAACCTACTACGATGTTATGACACGTATCGCAACGCCAGAATACACGCAGGAGGAACTTGATTTCGCTGCACAGATTACAGAAGAAGCAGGACTTATCAACAATGGCGAATATTTCAGCGGACTTTATCCACTGGAGGATGAACCTGTTCCAATCGCAATCGGAACAGATGCCTCTGAAGTGAGCCATGTAGTGCCAACCATCACACTCAGTGCGGCAACTATGTGCAAAGGAACACCTCTACATCACTGGGCTACGACGAAACAGTCTGGTATGAGTATTGGACAAAAAGGAATGTTCTACGCAGCTCGTTGTATGGCGGAAGGAACGAAACGATTGTTAGAAGACCCAGAGATCATTGAAAAAGCCTGGGAATATCATAAAAACACAAACTAAGGAGGATTAAGATATGGTTACTCAAAAAATCGGTATTATTGGATGTGGAAATATGGGTGGTGCGATTTTAAAAGGTGCACTTGCAAGTGGTGTTATCACACCTGAACAGGCATATGTGTACGATATCAATCCAGCCGCAATGGAAACAGCAAAAGCTTTAGGTGTAAACCTTGTGAAGGATGACGAAGAAGTGTGTGCCAAAAGTGATATCATCTTATTGGCAGTAAAACCACAAAATGCAGCAGAAGCGTTGAAACAATGTAAGAAAGCATTGGATGGAAAGGCACTCATGTCTATCGTAGCCGGCGTGACAGTGGAACGCCTTCAAAACATGATCGACGGTACTCCAAGAATCCTTCGTATCATGCCAAATACTCCTGCCCTCGTATTTGAAGGTGCATTTGCCCTTTGTTCGGATAATAACTTCACAATGGAAGAACTTGATGCTGCAAAAGCAATTTATGAAAAGATCGGTATTGTGGAAATGATTCCGGAAAAACTTATCGACACTGTTTGTGGTCTCAGCGGTGGTGGTCCTGCATGGGTAGCCATGTTTATTGAAGCTATGGCAGACGGCGGTGTAAAGAATGGACTTCCAAGAGCAACTGCTTACAAGCTTGCGGCTCAGACATGTCTTGGAACAGCAAAAATGATCCTGGAAACAGGTATGCATCCAGGTCAATTAAAAGATATGGTTACATCACCAGGCGGAACAACAATTGAAGGCTGTGAAGCATTAGAACGCGGCGGTATGAGATACGCTGTAATCGATTGCATTAACGTTGCAACAGAAAAATCAAAACATTTGTAGGAAGATAGAAATGAGAATACAATTACCTTTAACATTAGAATCTATAGCTGGAAAAAAAGCCAATTTGCACACCCACACTTACCGCTGTCAACATGCAACAGGCGAAGATCGTGAATATGTAGAGAAAGCAATCGAAGCAGGCTATGAGGTTCTTGGATTTTCAGACCATATACCACATGTGTTTGACGACGATTATGTTTCTGGTATTCGCATGACGATGGATCAATTGGAAGGATATATTACTTCTATCCAGAATCTCAAGAAAGAATATGCCAAAGACATTGATATCTACTGTGGATTCGAAGCAGAATATTTTCCATATTCATTTGAACGGACGATGGAAAAGGTCTTAAAATACCCTTTGGACTATTTGATTCTTGGGCAACACTTCATCGATAAAGAAATACGACCAAATTATATTGGAAGACGTGGACAGACAGAAGATACTCTGAAAATTTATGTGGACCATATCATCGAGGCTTTGGGCATAGCTAACTTTTTATATGTGGCACATCCTGATGTCATAAAGTTTGAAGAATACAACGCTGTCTATGAAAAGCATATGCTTCGCTTGCTACAAGAATTAAAGCGTCGTAATATTCCTGTAGAAATCAATATGGCAGGTTACTGTGATGGAAAGCATTATCCTTGGGATCCGTTTTTGGATTTGGCGTTGAGAAATGAAAACACCTTTATCATTGGCGTAGATGCTCACGCACCCGAAGAACTTTTAGATTTTGAAACTTATTATACGTTAGCTTCCAAGGTTGAAAAACACGGTGGTATCGTTATAAATAAACTGTAATAAAGAAGGCACTTTGAATTCTTCAAAGTGCCTTTTCTCATAAACTTGTTCATTAGAATCCTCCACCACGTCCACCGTGAGATCTTCCCGATGAACTTCTGTGAGTACTGCTTCCACTATCCTTTGGCTTTAATGTTCTCTGCACATGTTGATACAAGAACAAATCTCTCTGCTCTGTAATCACAATCCGATCTCGTCTCACATAATCAGAACCTTTATTTTTTCTTTCCACATTGTTTAATTTCTTTTTCATGTTTGCAACCGGAATAAATGCAAGTGCACCGCCAACCAAAATAGAAATGATCACACGAAGAACAATCTCTCCTACAGAAAGATGATCTCCATCTCGCGCGTCTTCCACTTCGTCTGCTACCATTTCCGCAAAATCATCAAATGCTTCTGTATATTCTTCCCAACTCAAATGATTTGCCACTTCTTCTCCTATGTAATCGAGTTCGCTATCATTGAGCGCTTTTCTCCCATAACCACTTGTAGAAATGTACCATTCTCGTTGTGTCATATCTACTAAAAGCAACGCACCATCAAAATGATCGCCCATGCCATAACCGTTGTAGTCAAAGAAATCATCTGCACAATCTCTCATAGACTTTCCTTCTGTAGAATCAGTTGTCACAACTACAATATCAAATTGCAATTCATTACTCAGTTCATTTAAGGTATCTAACAAATTCATTTCTTCACTAGAACTAAGAATGTCTGCATCATCCACCAGTCTTGATGGATGTGCCGCCTCTGCTGAAAAACCAAATCCTAATACCAGCATCATAGTCAGGATGCCAGTCAAAAGTACTTTCGTAGCTTTTTTCATAATACATCCCCCCTATCTTATAAACATTGATATCGCCGCAATAATTGCCGCGAATCCTGCTGCATAGATTCCCCAATATTTCCAATATGCACTCTTGTCACAAGGGAGCTCACCCACAAATTTTCCTGTCTGACCATTCATAGCAAATAAGTATACCTTATCTTGCCATTTTGTGGTAAGTACCCAAACTGGATAGAGCGCATACTTTGCCTTTCCATTTTGAATATGTACATTTCCGCTCTCCTGAACCAGAGTTGCATAGTCGCCATTAATCGTAGATTTCAGAATCTGCTCCGTACTTTCCTTGATTCGCGCATTTGCCCGCTCAATACTGTCTTCCGCAGACACATCATATTTATCTGCAAAATATCCTGCCAGATAAGCGGTCTGAAAATCCACCGCCTCTGAAAAATCGTAAGGTTCCAGAGATTCCATCAATTCATCCATCATTCGTGTGGAACCATCTACTGGAACTCGCTCGAATCCCACATTTCCTCCACGAGCAATCGAATAAAATCTGGTCGCTGTATATGTATAATTGGAATCACTCCACATGCGCACCTTAGTCCCACGATATCTTGCATATCCCTTCGCATCTGCGTCAAACAACCAGAAAGGCACATACATTCCTTTGATTTCGTCCAGATGATGTTCGGATTTGAATAATTTCGGCAATAATTTCTTGCCTTCGAAATATGTTTTCAGAGCTGCTTTAGCTGCCTTTTTATCTAATTTAAATGGAATAACATAATCTGGCTTCAAAGCGTCTGCAAACTGTCCTTTGATCACTACATTATTTCCGCAATAAGGACAAGTTGTGGCTCCAAGATTTTCATCGCCCACAATCTCACCAGCACAAGACTGGCAGATATATACGCGCATCCCTTCTGTTTCGCCATCTTTCCACTCAGCTCCCGCCTGAGTTTCCCATGTCATATCATCCAAGCTGTCTTTTTGAAGATCCTCATTATAGCCTTGCAGTGCTTCCATCTCAAATTCTGTGTCACAGTATGGACACTTCATTTTTTGAACGGAACTATTGAACTCCACGGCTCCGCCACAACATGGACATTTGTATTCTATTAATTGAGCCATATGATCACCGCCTTTTACTAAGGTCTTTTTGCACCACATTCCATACAGAATTTTCCTTTGTTCACAGTTCCGCAACTGCAAGTCCACTCTGCTGCTGGTCTTGGCGAACCACATTCTGCACAGAATTTCCCTGTATTACCCTTTGTTCCACATGCACAGTCCCATACAGTTGGCTGCGCTGCCGGCTGTGGTGCTGGCTGTGCTTGCTGTTGTTGTGCTCCCATGGCAAACAGACTCTGTGCATTTGCGCCGCCTGCATTTTGCGCCATATTCATTCCCATGAATGCCATCGCTGCTCCAGCATTTGGATTTGCTGCCGCCGCACGCATAGCATCTGCTTGTGCTGCCACAAGTTGCGCTGCTGCCATATTTGGATTGCGGAACGCTGCTGCCTTCTGCATATCTTTGATCATTGCTTCATCTTCTTCGGATGCCTTCACGCTGGAAACACCAAATGAGATAATCTCGATACCTCTGAGATCTTTCCATTTTTCTGAGAGAACTTCATTGAGCGCATCCGCGATTTCTGTCGTGTGTCCAGGAAGTGCACTATAACGGATTCCTTGTTCAGAAATTTTACTGAATGCAGGCTGAAGCGCTGTTAAAAGTTCTGTCTTAAGTTGGCTGTCCAATGTTTCACGAGTATACTCACTTTCCACATTTCCGCACACATTTGTGTAGAAAAGAATTGGATTTGTTACTTTATAGCTATATTCCCCAAAACAGCGAATAGCAATGTCTACATCAAGACCTATGTTATTGTCAACTACACGGAAAGGCACTGGACTAGGTGTTCCGTATTTATTTCCGATAAGTTCCTTCGTATTTACAAAATATACACGTTGATCTTTTGGAGCTTCACCGCCGAATGTAAATCTCTTACCAATATTGGCGAACACTTCTTTGATACTTGTTCCTAACTCTCCACTGAAAAGTGATGGTTCCGTAGAGGCATCATATGTGTATTCACCCGCTTCTGCACAAATATCTACCACTTTTCCTTGTTCCACGATGATCATACATTGACCTTCGTTTACCGCTACGATAGAACCATCTGTAATGATATTTTCGAAGCCTTTTTTATTAGAAGATCTTCCTGATACTCTTTTTTGGCCTTTTGTTACGATCACGTCCTGATCCATTGCCTCACAATAGATATACTCCTTCCATTGATCTGCAAGAACACCGCCTGTTGCACCTGTTAACGCTTTAATTAATCCCATAAAAATACCTCCTTTTATTCTTTTTCACCTTCGTTTGCCTCTTCCAGTTCAACCTGCTCCGCCGGTGCTTGTTCTTCGAATCTCACCTGCAGTACAGCCTGTGCCCAGTTGATAGAAACTTTAGCGTGTTTTTCCTTTTTCACTGCTTCTTCCTCAAATATCTGAAGCATTTCTGTCACAATCTCTTTTGTAAGATAACCGCCTCTCCAATGAAACAAGAGAACTTTTCCCTTCTTCACTGCTTGAGCAGAACGTTTTCTCACATCCTCCATCTTTGTGAAAGATAATTTCTTTTCTTTATAGTAAAAATGGTCTCCATCCTCACAAGCTGGTATCTTCCACACCATCGGCTGATGGTCGCGGAAGAGTTGTTTATCGTTTAGACAGAAATAATCGTAACGGATCACCCCTGCTTTTTTACCCAACGTATTATCAAATGTAGCGTCAAAGTGATAATATTTTCCACCGATTTTAACGACATTCCACGCATGACGGTATTTGATTCCCTTTTCTGGATTTGCCTCCGAAATCGCAACGATACACCAGATTCCAAGTGCATCACACAGAATCTTCACTGCCTTTGCAATGCCCTCACAGACTCCTACACCTTGGCCTAGTGGACCAATAATTTCATGGGAGTATGCTTTCTTTAATTTATCATAACATACATTCTCACAAATAAAATCATGAACGTACTGAAGTTTCTCCCATTCTGTCATCTTCATAGCCGGTCTGGCTAGCTTTTCCACCCTCGACTTCATGGCTTTCTGATGATCCTGAATCTTGCTTTTATCAAACATATATTCCGGAACCATCTCTGCATTTCCCGATTCCTGATAAAATTTGTATTTAAAATTTACTGTATAAAAAATCTCTGGATTATCTAATCGCACCATAAAGTACACATCTGCTAGTTCTTTATGTTCCAAACGTGGAATCTGAAAAGATGGTGCCAACGACTGAAGTCCCGTCTTTATGGCATGATATGTATTCTGCTGCGCTTTATTCAATCGATTATAATAATATTTCTCCATTTTAATATCCAATCACAAGTCCTAATAATAATAACCCGCTTGTTAGAAGAAGGTTCATTCCCTGGAACTTCCAATTCCACTTCACCCAAGTCCCATAATCCACATCCACGACTCCTAGTCCTATAAGAAGTACTGGATTCGTTGGATAAAATACATTGGAAAATCCATCTCCAAAGGCAAATGCCATAATACAAAGCTGCGTTGAAATGTCAAATGCCTCTGCAATCGGTATGATAAGCGGCATAAGTAAAAATGCTTTTGCTGAACCCGAAGAAATAAAGAAATTCATCACCAATACGATCAAATAAATGAACAAAATTACTGACCATCTTGGAAGTTCCCCAGCGACAGTCACCATACTATTTAAAATCGTATCCAAAATATTTCCTTCCTCCATCACATATCGAATGGAGTTTGCCATCAAGATCATAAGTACCGCTGGAAAAACATTTCCTGCTCCTACTATGAATGTTTTTCGAATATTTCCACCACGGCCAGATACGATAGTTGCGATTAACCCTGATAGTAGAAATGTCACCGCTACGATGATGATCGTATAATCCTGTAATACTGTCACAAAGACAGAACTTAATACAGTCAAAATACCAAGCCCCATTAAAATCACAAAACACCAAAGGGCTTTCGTCATTTTCGAGTTTTCCACAAATGTATCTTGTGTTTCTTGCACATCTGCTTTCTTTTCTATTCTTTTTGCATAGCGTGTCAGGAATGTCATAAGCAGTGTGTATACCAGCAAAAATGCCACTACACGGAACCACATACCTGAAAACATTGGAAGTCCTGCAAGTTCTTGTGCTACACCTACTGTAAATGGGTTACAGATTCCCGCAGAGAACCCACAACCGATTGCAAGGAGACTCATTCCAATTCCTGTCAATGCGTCAAATCCAAGTCTGATGGCAAGTGCTACAACGATCGGAACTAGCGGAACAGCTTCCTCAAAGGAACCGATAAAAGCTCCCATGGACATGAAAAACAACGTGATATAAGCCATTAATTTGTACTTTTCTTTTCCAAATCGACAAGTGATCACATCTAGCATGTATTTCATCAAGCCACATTTGTCCAAACAATTAAACACGCCGCCAATTACCAATAAGAAAGCAATGATCGCAATGAGCGATACATTTCCCTCTGCTCCCAACACCAAGATTGGGGAAAGAATCCATTTCTTGAAGGAAATTTCTCCTCCTGGAATCACGAACGTTAACCCATATGTTAAAAGCATCAGCGCAAAAATAACGGCAATTGCCGTAAGAAACGATTTTGCTCCTATATTCAAACCTGTCTTCTCAGTCTGTTTCTTCATAATTCTTCCTCTTTTCTTTAGGAATATTATAAGAGTATAATCTGTTTTACGCAAATAAAAAATCCTTGAGAAAAACTTCTCAAGGATTTTTATCGTTATTATTCTGGAATATATAAAATATTTTCACCTACAAGTCCAACATATTGCCCTTCTTCGGCAACATCTGGATGAGCCATGTACCAGTTGTTTGTTGCACTGAGCATTTGTTCTTCCAATGTACCTTTCTTTGTAAATTCTGGGAATCCGTCATTTGTTCCTCTTGGAAGTGCACAAAGTGCGCGGAACTTGTCACCCTTGTGATAAATACATGGACAGTTGTGTAATGTTGTTGCATATAATTCTACACCTGTTTTTGCTGGCAAGAAGAATGCTTTAATATTTTTTGTATCATATTTTCCGTCGATGATATCTTCTTGTTTTCCGAGTAAAAGAACAGTATCAACATCTACTGCAATCATCTCACCGTTTCTGTGATACTCTAAACCATACAAGCCATCATTTTCACCAATAGCATATCCCAACTGGATTGGAATACCGCCCCATGCACGATTTTGAATTTCCTTAAATTCTGCACACGCTTCTAGCTTTGGTTCGCTTGCCACATAGTCAGCGCCTTCTTCTGGCATTGGGAATGTAGCCATAACTTCAAATAATTCGCTGAAATCATATTCTGGCATTACTTGTCCGTAAGCTCTAAATTCATCTGAAAATACCGAATAAAGTTGCATAAAATCCTCCTTACTAAATTGAAAATATTGCCGATAGTATATTGGTTTAATTGTAACTCATCTGACAACTTTTTTCAATGTGTTCCCGCCACTATTTTACACAGCTTTATCCTCATCCGTCACAATAATGTCCTCAATATGTACATGAAATAATTTGGCCAATGTAACCAGATTATCTATGGATGGCAAGGTAGCTCCTTGCTGCCATTTATAGATAGCCTGAGGTGTCGAAAATCCGAAAATGTCCTGCAATTCTTTTACTGACAAATTATTCTTCTCCCTCAAACGTATAATGTTCTGCCCTGTTTGATACATGTCAATATTTGGCATATGCTCCATTTTATTTTCCTCCTATTCCGACTTTCCCGTAAGCCGGAAAACGCATCTTAGCCTAGTTGGCCTTGAAGTTGTATATCGGTTTCATGACATCAATGATCGTCACGGAATCACGGATCACATCTATGATATCCTCCAGTGATTTGTAAGCCATTGGTGCCTCATCTAAAGTTTCTTCATTCACCGATGTGGTGTAAATTCCCTCCATCGCCTTTCTATATTCATCTATATTTAACTTCTCTTTCGCTGAGTTTCTCGACATGATTCTTCCTGCTCCATGCGGGGCTGAGTAATTCCATTCCGGATTTCCTCTTCCCACTGCAAGTACGCTTCCGTCACGCATATTGATCGGAATCAATACCTTTTCTCCATCGTGAGCTGCAATAGCACCTTTCCTGAGAATCATCTCATCCGTATCGATGTAATTGTGAATCGTATGGAATGAGTCACCGCCATTCATACTTGTTCTTTCCAACAATACTTCTGCGATCTTCTCACGGTTTCGTCTTGCAAATCTCTGACAGATTTCCACGTCATGAAGATAATCTTCCAGATAGCTTCCGTATAAGAAACACAAATCTTCCGGAATGGTCATCTCGCGTTGCTGCCATGAAAGATTTTTCAATGCCTTCTGAATCTCTTTCCTTCTACCCGCAGCCTTATACTCCGCAATAATTGCATCTCTTTGCTTAAAGTACTCTTCTTTTCCCTGATGCAATTCCACGGCTAGTCCCTGATAGTAATCAGCGACCTGTTTTCCAAGATTTCGGCTGCCGCTATGAATAACCAGATATTTTCTGCCATCCTGTGCCTGATCCACCTCGATAAAGTGGTTACCGCCGCCCAATGTACCGAGACTTCTCTCCAATCTTTTGGTGTCTTTCAGATAGCGATAGCATCTCAGTTCTGTCAGATCAAATCTCTCAACTCTTCCTTCCCAGACATTCATCCCTGACGGAACAAAATGAGCTGCTTCATCCAATCTAGCAAAATCAATTTCTATATTTCCAAGGTCTATGGTGTACATCCCGCATCCAATGTCCACGCCGACAATGTTGGGAACAACTTTGTCTCCCACTGTCATTGTCGTTCCAATGGTACAACCTTTCCCAGCATGCACATCCGGCATGATACAGATTCTGCTTCCTTGCGTAAATTCATGATCACACATCCTTCTGATCTGATCGATAGCTTCGTCCTCGATCACCTTCGCATAACAAATTGCTGTATTTATCTTTCCTTTGATTTCCAACATTGTCTCACCTCCTGCTTTTTTATTAGAATAAAAAAACCGCTAATCTTCATACACATAAAGATAAGCGGTTATCAAGTCTTATTACCCTAAAGAATGTAATCAAATACTTACAACAGTATCATTCTTCGCTCTCTCAAAAATGTGTACGCAAAAATTCAAGCCTTGGCTATTATCCACCGCTTGTTTAAACGAATCTTTTAAGTTAACTCCGAGATACATTGTTTTATTCATTTGACTACTCCTTTCTTTGGACTTTTCGTCCGCTATTTTTCTTGCTTTAACTATAATAACACGATTCGAACAACTTGTCATTATACCGATAATATAATTGCAATTTTTTATTGAATCAAGTATTCTATTATTAATAATTAATCGAGAATATATTCTTTATTGGAGGTATTTGAAATGGCAAGAACAGCTCAAGAATTCATGCAAATGATTCAAGACAACGACATTAAAATGATCGACTTTAAGATCGTTGACATTAACGGACAATATCGTCACGTTACAATTCCAGCTAGCCAGTTTTCTGAAGAAACATTGAAAGACGGTATCGGTTTTGATGCTTCTAAC
>JAZQMU010000031.1:0-6420 GCA_045543595.1 Faecalimonas sp. | reverse complement strand
GGAATGATTGTTTCATAATGTTGTTTACTGCTTCACCCATTTCTGTCATGTAAAGATTCTTATTCTCTTTCGCAACATATCTTCTTGCGATGATCGTAGAAATTGTAGGCGCATAAGTACTTGGTCTTCCAATTCCAAGTTCTTCCAAAGTCTTGACCAGAGAAGCCTCTGTGTAATGAGCTGGCGGCTGTGTAAAGTGTTGTTTTGCCTCCAACGCTTCTTTAGTTAGTTTGGAATCTTTATCTATGCTTTTAACAAGTACATTATTATCAATCTTTTCTTCGTCTGCTTCCACATATACAGCGCGGAAACCATCGAAAGCAACTTTAGAAGCCGACACATTGAATCGGAACTCTCCTGCTCCGATCTTGATCGATGTAGTCTCAAACTTCGCTGGCTTCATTCTGCTTGCCACAAAACGTTTCCAGATCAATTGATACAAACGAAGCTGGTCTCTGCTCAAAGAATCTTTAAGTAACGCTGGCGTTCTAGTCACATCGGTTGGACGGATCGCTTCATGGGCATCCTGAATCTTTTTGTTATCAGCAGTTTTCTTTTCTGCATCTGTCACATATTTTTCTCCATATACATTGGAAATATATGCACGAGCATTCATATCAGCTTCTTCTGATACACGAGTAGAGTCAGTACGAAGATATGAGATAAGACCCACTGTTCCATTTCCTTTAATCTCAATTCCTTCATATAATTGCTGTGCAATTCTCATTGTCTTTTGTGTTGCAAAATTCAACGCCTTAGAAGCTTCCTGCTGCAGTGTACTAGTTGTAAATGGAAGCGGAGCTTTTTTTGTACGCTCACCTTTCTTGATATCTAACACTTGAAACTCTTGACCTTCCAAACGTCGGATCACGTCATCCATTTCTTCTTTAGATCGGATCGTCATCTTCTGCTCTTCTGTCCCCTGAAATTTTGCCACCAACACCTTTTTCTCACCTGCAACATGAAGTGTAGCATCTAATGTCCAGTATTCTTCCGGATTAAACGCTTCAATCTCAGCTTCCCTGTCAGCAATGATTCGAAGTGCAACGGATTGTACACGTCCTGCACTTAACCCTCTCTTCACCTTAGCCCAGAGAAGCGGACTGATACGGTATCCTACCACACGGTCCAATGCACGTCTCGCTTGCTGTGCATCTACAAGATCATAATCAATCTGTCTTGCTTCTTTGATGGAAGCCTTCACAGCTGTCTTCGTAATCTCGTTAAAGCTAATTCTGTATACTTTTTTATCTTCTAACTTCAAAGCCACATACAAATGCCATGCAATCGCTTCCCCTTCACGGTCAGGGTCAGTTGCAAGATAAATCTTATCCGCTTTCTTCACTTCTTTTCTCAAAGCAGCAAGAATATCTCCTTTTCCTCTGATTGTAATGTACTTTGGTTCAAAATCGTGTTCTACATCAATACCAAACTGGCTTTTTGGAAAATCACGCACATGACCATTGGAAGCCATAACCACGTAACTGCTCCCCAAAAACTTGCTGATTGTTTTCACCTTCGCTGGTGATTCCACGATTACAAGATAACGTGCCATCTATAAACTCCTCTCGACTATAGCTAGTCTATTTCAATTTCACATAATAATTTTTTGAAATTTCTTTTATCATCCCCATCACTTCCAGACGCATCAGTATATCTAAAAGTTCTGGTATTGACAAACTTGTTTTATGCAACAACTGCCCCAGATTTTGAGGATGTAAATCAAGGCAACTATACACCATATTTTCTGGTTGTTCAAGTAATTTTTTTGGCAGTCTGTCATTTTTGACCAAATCTTCATGGGAAATCCCCCATTCCTTCAGCAATATTTCCGGACTTAGAAGAATATCCGCCCCTTGTTTTATCAGGTTATTACACCCTTGACTAAGCGCACTATTTACAGGTCCTGGCAGGGCATACACATCTTTCCCCTGCTCAAGTGCCATATCTGCTGTGATCAGGGAACCACTTTTTTCTTTCGCCTCCATCACGAGTACCGCATCTGCCATTCCACTTATGATTCTATTTCTTGCAGGGAAATGTTGCTTCAGAGGTTCCGTCCCTATCGGATACTCTGAAAGAATTCCGCCTTGCTCGATCAACTCTGTATAAAGGCCTATTTCTTCTCTTGGATAGCATCTGTCGACACCACATCCCAAAACCGCAAAACTTGTCCCACCTGCGGACAGTGCACTTTTCTGGCTGACACTATCTATGCCTCTTGCCATTCCACTTATGATCTGAACCCCTGCCTTTGCCAATTCCGCTGCAAATTCTTTTGCCATGCTGTATCCATACTGACTACATTCTCTGGAACCTACAATTGCCACCGATTTCTTTTCTGGAACTGGCAACCTTCCTTTCAGATACAGAGCATATGGAGGTCCATATATTTCTTTTAGTTTCTTAGGATAGGCCTTATGCCAGATTGGAACGAACGTTACATCTTTTTTCAGCATCATTCTATATTCTTGCTCTACCTTCCACTTTTTTATGCTTTCAATTAAGTATTCTATTTCTTTAGATGTCAAATCTAATTGTTCCATTTGTACTTCTTCCATATAAAATAATGATCTTGCCTCATCCAATTTCTCACGAATCTCGATCTTACGCTTATTTGTTATCCCCTTTATATTTGCAAACCAATATTCATATTCCATACTTTCATCTCCAATACTTTTGATTCATAGCCCGATAGCTAAGTGCCTCTCTCAAATGTTTCCCTTCTATTTTTTCTTTTCCATCCAAATCGGCAATAGTTCGAGCTACACATAATACCTTATGATAAGATCTTGCTGTCATTCCCATTTTTTGAAAAGCTGCTTTGATAAATGACTCACTTTCCCCATCAAGTTTGCAAAACACCGCAATCTCTTTCATCCCAAGTTCTGAATTTGTCGTAATTCCAATTTCGCGATATCTCTCCGCTTGTCTTTCTCTTGCCAGTATTACACGCTCCCGAATCACTTCTGACGATTCTCCTCTTGCTTCTTCCACCAATTCTTCGTAATCTACTTTTTCTACTTCTACACAGATATCGATTCTGTCTAAAAAAGGCTGACTTATTTTTCCCAGATAGGATGCTATTTGAGGCGTCGTACAGTGACATTTGTTTAGGTCCGGATAGTTTCCACATGGACACGGATTCATAGCTGCCACAAGCAAGACATCTGCAGGAAATATATAATCTCCTTTCTCTCTCAGTATGCGCACAAATTTTTCTTCCAGCGGTTTTCGAAGACTTTCCAAAACTGGTTTGGAAAATTCTGCTATTTCGTCAAGGAAAAGAATTCCTTTATTTGCCAAACTCAATTCTCCAGGTTTTGGTATATTACCTCCACCTAGCAGTGCACTTTTGGTCACTGACTGATAGACTTCCCGAAAGGGACGATCCTTGATAAGTGGATAATCTTCGTTCAGCTCTCCCATCACGCTATATAGCATAGTAAGCTCCATACTTTCTTCTTTTGTAAGTGGCGGTAAAATTGTCGGAATCCTCTTTGCAATGGATGTTTTACCCGACCCTGGCGGTCCCACCATAAGCATATTATGATTTCCTGCCACAGCAACTTCCACTGCTCGCTTCACCAGATATTGCCCTTTGACATCAGAATAATCCAAGTATCTTGAAGAATTGTCTTTTGGCATCTTCTCCATTTCATATGCCGAATCCGGTTTTTTCCCATCATTCAAAAAATTGCAGACTTCTCGCAGATGCGATACCCCGACCACTTCAATCCCTTCCACCAGATTTGCCTCCTTCTTGTTTGCAAGCGGCACAATACAATAGTCACATCCTCTCTTTTTTGCAGCCATCACAATCGGCAAAACACCTTTTACAGATTTTACTGCCCCGTCTAGACTTAATTCTCCAAGCATCAACACATTTTCGTAGTTATGCTGCCTGATTTCACCCGTCGCAATCAATACACTGATGGCAATAGGCAGATCAAAAGAAGTTCCTCTTTTTCTTTTATCCGCTGGCGACAAGTTAATCACAACTTTTTTCGCAGGTATAAAAAAATCTGAGTTTCGGATAGCTGTCCGAACTCTTTCTCCTGCTTCCTTCACTTCTGAAGACAAATATCCCACCAAATGGAACATAGGTAGACCATTACTTACATCCGCCTCCACATCGATAAACTCCACAGTTAACCCTTGCAGAACGGCTGATAACACTGAGCTAAACAATCATTGTCACTCTCCTTTTCATGTTTTTATTCTGTTTGAAATTGGAAAATTACGGCAGAACCGCCGGATTTGATTAAAAGATAGTGTCCATATTCTTTCACATTTTCGGCACAATGTCAATCGGAAAAGCACAATCACTTTTGTCCCTTCATACAATGTAATTAAATACGCCTAGAGGTGTGCAGTTTGAAATCTTTTCCTTCTCCTCTTACACCTTCTGAAGAGCAACAGTATATGCAACAGTATATTGAGGGAAATCTGGAAGCCAAACATATTTTGATCGAGCGCAATCTTAGACTCGTTTCCCATATAGTAAAAAAATACCAACAGCCAGATGAAAATCCCGAAGACCTTATCTCCATCGGAACCATTGGCCTTATCAAGGCCATTACCACGTTCAACCCGAATAAAAATAATAAATTAGGTACCTACGCAGCACGTTGTATTGAGAATGAAATTCTCATGCATTTCCGCGCAAAAAAGAAATATACAAGAGACGTTTCCTTGTACGAACCGATCGGAACAGATCATGAAGGAAATGAAATTCAGATTTTTGATATTTTGGAATCCCGCGAAAAAGAATTGCATGCAAAGGTAATGTTAAATGAACAAATAAAGCTTCTCTATGAAAAAATGGAATCCTTATTAACCCCACGTGAGTTATTTGTCTTAAGGTCAAGATATGGCCTCTACAATGAAGAAGAATATACGCAGCGGGAAATTGCTGATGCCCTTGGCATATCCCGTTCCTATGTTTCCAGAATCGAAAAGAGTGCTATCGAAAAATTACGCCCCTTCTTCTCATGAAAAAGGGGCGTATTCTTATTCTTGTCTTCTTAAAATATCGTATTGATCAACTGGAATTCCTAAGTCCACATATAATACTTGTTTTGGATGTGGTGCACTTTCTTGTTCCACACCGTCTTCTGTGAGAATACGTTTTACAACAACTTCCACATTGTCACCATTTGGTTTCATAACTTCAATCTTTTCTCCCACTGAGAATTTATTTCTCTGTTCAATGCGGTATGTGCCATCTTTTTCCTCTCCGATAATTCCAAGATATGTGTATTCTTTCACATAAGTATTGTTATCGTAGATCTGCGCATCTTCATTTGGTTTACCAAAGAAGAAACCTGTTGTGAACTGTCTGTAAGTGCAGTTTGAAATCTGATCCAGATACCATGGCATATTCTTTTGATACAACTCTGGATCTTTCTTATAATCATCGATCGCTTTTCTGTATGTTCTTGCAACTGTTGCAACATAAAGAGCTGTCTTCATACGTCCTTCAATCTTCAAACTGTCAACACCAGCATCAATGAGCTCTGGAATATGCTCGATCATACATAAGTCTTTTGAGTTAAAGATATATGTTCCTCTCTCATTTTCAAAAACAGGCATTACTTCACCTGGTCTTGTTTCTTCCACGATAGAGTATTTCCAGCGACATGGATGTGTACATGCACCTTGGTTCGCATCTCTTCCTACCATAAAGTTACTGAGGAGACAACGGCCTGAGTATGAGATACACATAGCTCCATGCACAAATGTTTCAATTTCCAGATCATCTGGAATATTTGCTCGGATTTCTTTGATCTCAGCCAAAGAAAGTTCACGTCCGGTTACCACACGTGCAGCACCTTGCTTATGCCAGAAATTAAATGTTCCATAGTTTGTATTGTTTGCCTGTGTACTGATATGACGTTCGATTTCAGGACAAATCTCTCCCGCGATCTCAAAAATAGCTGGATCGGCAATAATGAGTCCGTCTGGCTTGATTACTTTTAATTCCTTAAAATATTCTTTTACTCCATCCAGATCATAATTATGTGCCAGAATATTAGCTGTCACATACACTTTTACATCATGTTCATGGGCAAACGCAATTCCTTCTCGCATATCATCCAAAGAGAAGTTCTTTGCCTTCGCGCGGAGTCCAAACGCTTCCCCGCCAATATATACAGCATCTGCACCAAAGATAACTGCAGTTTTTAAAACTTCCAGACTACTTGCTGGAATCAATAATTCAGGATGTCTTGCCATCTTTTATTCCTCTCTTACTTTTGTACTAAGGGCAACCCCATCTCCCAACGGAATGATGGATGTTTCCAATAAGTTATGATGTTTCAATTCATACAAGTATTCTCGCATTCTGCTGTGGATGGTTCTGTTTCTTCGCTCCACTGCAAAACGGGACTCAATAATATCTCCATCCTGCAACACATT
>JAZQMU010000030.1:0-3595 GCA_045543595.1 Faecalimonas sp. | reverse complement strand
CGCTGCTGTTGTGATAACAACTACAAGTAAAGCAGATAAACCAAAGTTATATACGCCAAAAGCTGTTGCAGGCAATAAAGCAATGATAACCATTAACATAATATTGCTAGTTGTTACTTTTGAGCGAATATGTGGTGAAGATGAAATATTATAATTTTCACTCACGCCTATTCACCTCTTCCTTTCTATTCTTATTTCTTTCTTCTATTTGCTAAAACAATTTTCTTCATTGAACCGATAGATTGTTTCAACTGACGTTTTGCTGGACATACATAACTGCATGATCCACATTCTACACATTCCATACCTTCCCATTTCACGAAGCTTGGTTCGTCAAAACGTTCTGCATAATCTGCAAGTCTTGAAGGAATAATTCTGCTTGGACATGCATCAACACAACGTCCACAGTTGATACAAGCACTTGGTTCATGTTCAGCAACTTCATCTTTTGTGAGACAAAGAATAGATGAAGATGTTTTTGTGATTGGAGTATCGATTGTAAACATCGCAAATCCCATCATAGGACCACCTGAAATCACTTTTTCTGGTTCGCCTTTAAATCCACCAGCTGCTTCTACAACTTCTCTTTGATTCATACCAATGAGAACTCTAAAGTTACCTGGTTCATTTACTCCATCACCACTTACTGTACAGATACGATCTGTAAGTGGTCTTCCATTGATTACTGCATTATGAATAGCACATAATGTTTCAACGTTATCTACTACACAGCCAGCATCTGCTGGAAGCATTGTTGAGTTGATAGCTCTTCCTGTTGTAGCATAGATCAATTGACGTTCAGCACCTTGTGGGTATTTTGTCTTTAACGCCATAACTTCCATACGTGGTTCATCTTTTGTAAGTTCTCTTAATTTAGCAATTGCATCTGGCTTGTTATCTTCTACACCAAATACACCTTTTGCATTATCAAACAAACTTAAGATAACTCTCATCCCGCTAACGATCTCTTCTGGAGTTTCTAACATTCTTCTGTAGTCAGCTGTGATATAAGGTTCACATTCTGCACAGTTTGCAATGATATAGTCGATCTTGTCTGGTTCCTTTGGTGAAAGTTTTACTTTTGTTGGGAAACCTGCACCACCCATACCTACTACACCCGCATCGCCGATTAAACCAAGAATTTCTTCTTTTGTTAATTCTGCAAAAGGTTTTACTGGAGCGTACTCAACTTCTTTGTATTCACCATCATTTTCAATGATGATACAGTTCACTTTCGAACCTGTTGGGTTAAAACGTGGTTCAATCGCTTTTACAGTACCTGATACTGAAGCATAAATTGGAGCGGATACAAATCCGCCAGCTTCAGCAATTTTTTGTCCTTTCAACACTTGATCCCCTTTTTGAACGATTGGAGTCGCTGGAGCACCAATGTGTTGAGAGAGTGGATACACCAATTCGCCCGTTGGTAAAATAGCTTTGATCGCTTTATCTTTTGCTAAAGCTTTACCATCGTTTGGATGAATACCACCTTTGAATGTTAATAATGCCATCCTTCTTCCTCTCCTTTACCTTGACATTTTTTTGACATATATTCTTACGCACAAATAGAGACTAACACGTAGTCTCTATTTGCTATGAGCATAATACACTCTTATTATTCAGCTGTAACTTCTTCAACTTCTGCTGCTGGTTCTGGAGCCACTTCTGGTTCTAAAACTTTCATACTTAAGCTGATCTTCTTGTCTGCTTCATTAAGTTCAACTACTTTTGCAGTAATTTCTTGACCCACTGATAATGCATCAGCTGGTTTTTCAACGTGTGCTCTAGAAATTTGAGAAACATGTAATAATGCATCTACACCTGGTGCTAATTCAACGAATGCACCAAAGTCTGTCATTCTTGCAACTTTACCTGTCACTTCGTTTCCAACTGCATATTTTTCTGCAGCATTTACCCAAGGATTAGATTCTGGGAATTTTAAGCTAAGTGCAACTTTTGTATCGTTGATTTCTTTCACGAGTACTTGAAGTTCTTCACCAACTTTGAATACTTTCTTAGGACTTTCCACTCTGCCCCAAGACATTTCAGAAATATGTAATAATCCGTCTACTCCACCTAAATCGATGAATGCACCGAAATCTGTTACATTCTTAACTGTACCTGTTACAGTATCACCAGCTTTGATCTTTTCGAATAAAACTTTTTGCATTTCAGCTTTTTCAGCAACTAAAAGTTGTCTTCTATCACCGATCACTCTGTTTCTTCTTGGGTTGAATTCGCTGATAACAAATTCGATTTCCTGACCTTGGTATTTGCTAAGATCTTTTTCATAAACATCTGATACTAAACTTGCTGGGATGAATACTCTTGTTTCACCAACTGCAACGCTTAATCCACCACCAAGGATTTGAGCTACTGTAGCTTTTAATACTTCTTTGTTTTCGAAAGCTTCTTTTAATCTTTCGTTTCCTTTTTCTGCTGCCAATCTCTTGTATGTTAAGAGCACTTGACCTTCGCCATCATTTACTTTCAATACTTTCACAGTCAATTTATCACCAACAGCAACAAGTTTTGTCAAATCAGCGTTTGCTTCGTTTGTAAACTCGCTGCGAGTTATGATACCGTCTGCTTTGTAGCCGATATTTAAAATGATCTCATCTGGTTTCACATCAATGACAGTACCATCTACAACCTCTCCATTACGTATTGTTTTTAATGACTCTTCTAGCATTTGTTCAAAAGTTAATTCCGACATAATTTTGAACCTCCTCAATAATATTGTTTGGCGTAGACGCCCCTGCAGTAATACCTACATTTTGTACCGACTTTAATTGATTCGAATCCAAATCGTCAAGTGTCTGTATATAGTACGTATTTGCACATGCATTTTTGCATATTTCAAATAACTTCTGAGTATTTGAGCTATTCTTATCGCCAATGACGATCATAGCATCCACCTCTTTTGCAATACTTTCCGCCTCTGTCTGGCGCTCTTTTGTAGCATTACAAATTGTATTTAAAACACTTATATTATACTCTTTTTTAGTGAGTATTTCAACCAAATATTTGAATTTATTGTAATTAAATGTCGTTTGTGAGACAATACAGATTTCTTGATTTTCCGGCACTGAAAAGGCTATTGCCTCCGCCTCTTCTTTGATCACAGTAACCTCATTTTCAGCCCAGCCGCAGATGCCTTGTACCTCAGGATGTTTTGCATCTCCTATTATGATAATATGCTTTCCAGCTTTGCTTTCTTTTTCGACAATCTTATGTATTTTTTTTACAAACGGACAAGTTGCGTCCACACAGTCGAGGCCTCTTTCTTCCAGAATCGTATGAATTCTTTTTGGCACACCATGGGAACGGACGATCACAGTTCCAGAAGTCAATGCTTTCAATTCTTCTTCTGTGTGGATCACTTCTACGCCGTGTCGGCGCATATCCTTAACCACCTCATCATTGTGAATGATCGGACCATATGTATATATTTTTTCACCTTTACGGAGTTCTACTTGCTCATATACAGTCTCAACTGCTCGTTTTACTCCAAAACAAAAACCAGCCTTTTCGGCTAATCTAACTTTCAAATCTCTCATTCCAATCTTAATATTAATAGTTACACTTACGTTCT
>JAZQMU010000029.1:0-7537 GCA_045543595.1 Faecalimonas sp. | reverse complement strand
ACAAAATCTTCATTCTCAAAAATCATATTTCAAGACCCCATCCTCTGTCGTTGAAAATTCAATTCCATATCCATTCAATTTTTCCTGACACATAGTAAGATTTCGAGGATTTGCATTTTCCATCATTTTCACAAATGAAGTATCATATCCTTTTTTCTCAAAAATGTTTATCACAGTTTCATACGTACTTTTATCGTTTAAAGAACCAAAGTTGTAGACTCCACCTGGTAATTTTATCGAAGGTTCTATATTCTTCACAACTTCCCACACATCTGTGATACCTCTTCGGTCCATCGGTGAAAACAAAACTTCTTTTGTCTTGCACATTTTCAGTTGCTTTATAAAATCCTTACGTTTTTCGTCTTTTGCATCGTACATCCATGCTAATCGCAAGTGCACACTCTTATCATAAATAGCAAGACAAGATCTTTCTGCATACAACTTTTCTTTCCCGTAAACATTCGTCGGATTAAGCTCAGCTTCTTCCTTGTTCAGCTCTGTACCTGCAACGCCGCAATATACCTGATCTGAGCTGCAACAAAGGCAAACTGCATCGATAGTTTTCGCACCTTTTACAATGTTTTCCGTTCCTGTTACATTCACCTTCCATGACAATTCAGGTTCCTTTTCACAAATCCCTGTATCTGCAATTGCAGCGCAATGCACAATAATACTCGGTTTGTGCAAGCGAAAATATTGAAGGACGCTCTCGCCATCTGTGATATCCATCTCACTGTGTGTAGGAGCGAGGATTTCATATTTATTTTTATAATAATGGGCAATTCTGCTTCCAAGAAAACCAGATGCACCCGTAACTAACATCTTTTTCATTACTTCTACTCCATTCCTAACACTCTTTTAGAAAATCATTTGCACCATGATCATATAACACACTGTCCCTGCAATAATACTCAAAAGCGTATTGCGTTTCCAAATATAAAGTGCACCGACCACAAGGCAGGCTAATGCTTCTGGAACGAATCCTGATAAATCAGAAAAACTCACACTTTTCAGGCAAAAAACCACAAGCATTCCCATAATAGCATATGGTAACATTTTCCCTAACCTTTCAATTGTTTCAGGCACTTTTCTTTTTCCACCGAAAATTACAAATGGAGAAAAGCGTATTGCTGCAGTGACGAGTGCAACAATGGCAATACTCGTCCAAATATAGGAATTACTCATGACCTTTTTCCTCCTTTTGTAAACAAAGTAACAATGCAATTACAAGCATCGTTGGAATCAAAAAATTCTCACTTCCAAACACCACAAGGCAGATTATGGAAGCCACAACGCCTATGATTGCCGACGTATGTTTCTTTGTAGTCAGCCATTGTTCCAAAAATACAGTGATAAAAAGTGCTGTCAGCGCAAAATCAATCCCTTCCGTATTAAACCTTACGAGAGAACCAACAACTGCACCAAGCACGGAACCGCTGACCCAATAAAAATGATCAAACATTGTCACTGCCAGATAATAATCCTTATCTTGAGTATCATTGCAAACCAAAGAATACGTCTCATCTGTGAGTGCAAATATCAAATATAGTTTTCTTTTCCCCACTTTTTTGTATTTATCAAGCATCGATATGCCGTAGAAAAGGTGTCTTGCATTTACCATCAGCGTTGTCACTGCAATAGTTAAGAACGATGCTCCACCAGTCATAAGGCCAACGGCCACATATTGCATGGAACCTGCATATATAAACATGCTCATGGCAAAAGCACACAAAATGCTAAAACCACTGGTTCTCATGATAATTCCAAATCCAAAACCAAGGACTAAATATCCTGCCATCACGGGAAGTGTGGCGATAAAAGCCTGCTTAACAATCTTTTTCATTCTTTCCCTCTTTCATTATATTTATCAGTTCTCGCTCAGACTCAATATCATTTGGAAACGGGTAACTTTATAGATAATATTGTATCACAATTGTTTTAATCTCGCTTGTTCATTATTCATATTCCGTGTATAATCGTTGTATATGAATTTGAAATCGAGGATTATATCATGAAATCAAATAGTTACTATATTAAAGCAATATGCTTATTCTTTTCTGTTTCATTTTTCATAGCAGGGATTGCGGCAGCGTTCTACTTAAATTGCTGGGATGATATCATTCCAGGATTGTATAATATCATGACGCTTCCAGCGCCTCTTGTTACAGATTATTATCAAATGGGAAATTTGGCATCTGCATTTTTTAATGCGTCCATCTGTGGATTATCCTGTGTCGCATTTATGATTCTTTATAAATGTGATTGTCAGGCAAGTTTTCTTGCAGGATATTTTCTTGTAGTAGCTCATTGCTTCTATGGTTTGAGCTTTTTAAATATGTGGGGACCTGTATTCGGTATTTACATATTTACACGTTTTATGAAAATATCTTTCCGCGACAACTTTGACATGGCTATGTTTTCTACTGCATTTGGACCATTTATCACAGAACTTTTATTCCGCTACCACGTAAATACAAATTATGAAGTAAATGTATTACAGATTAGTTGGCTTGGGTTCTTTTATGCAATCGTATTTAGTCTCTTCTTAGGGTTTGCCATTCCTGCAATGTTGCCTGGAGCTCTTCGTCTCCACAAAGGATACAATCTCTTTAACGGTGGTCTCGCATTTGGCCTCTTAGGATTGTTCCTTTATGCTTACATGTATAAAACATTTAACGTTGTCCCACCGGAACCTTTTAAAGTTGAAAATGCTATCTATGCAGCTCATGGGAATTCATACCAGTCATTTATCGTCACATTTTTTGTCATCGTATTTACAATCCTGTTAATCACTGGTTGGTATATGAATGGAAAATCCTTCCACGGCTACCGTATGTTACTTCGTTCCAGCGGACACCGTGTAAATTTCTTTGATCAATATGGCGCTCCTAAAGTTTTCATTAATTTAGGATTCTACGGCCTTATGATGATGACTTACTTCTTACTTGTGATCACATTCTCAGAGGGAGCCGGATTTACAGGACCTACTACAGGTGTTATTCTTGCATCTATCACTTTCGTATCTCAGGGTCAACATCCGAAAAATGTTTGGCCGGTATTATTGGGATTCTTGTTCTTGTTCCTTGGTGTTAGTGCAAGTAAAGTACTTTTAGGATTTGATATTCACTGGACTTTATCGACACAGGCTTACATGAACGGGGCTGCTTTTGCCACTGGTTTATGTCCGATCACAGGAAGATACGGTAAACGTTTCGGTGTGATTGCCGGAATCATGTGCGCGATCATGTGTACTTCCACAAGTGCCCTTCACGGTGGTTTCGTCCTTTACAATGGCGGTCTTACTTCTGGTATTACAGCACTTATCCTTGTTCCTTGTTTGGAATACTATTGGGAAAGCAGAAAAAAGGCAGCTTAGTTTAAAAATCAAAACGGAAGACGTTACGCAATTGCAAACGTCTTCCGCTTTTTATTTTTCATTATTCAAATGAATCCAATATCGCTCGAATGTGGCATTTCTCTCTGGCTCGTATATTGTTGATTCAAATACACCACCATTTTTTTGAATTACTTTTCTGCTTCCTTCATTACTATCCATGCATGTAATAAGTACATCGTCTATTCCTAATGCTTTACACTCCGGCAAAACTCTTTTTAGCATCTCCGTTGCATATCCTTTTCTTCTCTCACTTGGACAAACGGAATATCCAACGTGTCCGCCAAAGTTTCTCAGGACTTCGTTCAGATAGTGTCGAATTTGGATCATCCCAACAATCTTACAATCTTCTTCTCTGACATAGAGATATTGTGTCATGGGGACAAGATGATCTGGTGTAGTTTCACTGGTTTTTAGTTGTTCCACTTCTTTGATCCATTCTTTTATATCATCATATTTCTTTAAAGAACCGCAACTTGCCGCCGTGCCTTCGTGCAATAAAAATTCCTGTCGATATGCTTGTAATTCTTTTTCATATTCCATAGTTGGTTCAACTAGTTTCATCTGTATCCCCCTTGTTGTCTAGACTACTATTCCTTTATAAACTTCGATCCGTCTGGAATTGGTGTTTCTTCTCTTACCATATATAGCGGCCCGGATCTTTCAGCATCGTAAC
The DNA here is from genome assembly GCA_045543595.1 of Faecalimonas sp. Lineage (GTDB taxonomy): Bacteria > Bacillota > Clostridia > Lachnospirales > Lachnospiraceae > Faecalimonas. The sequence goes on along the minus strand of JAZQMU010000029.1, from coordinate 3,467 downwards.
TTAATACGCCCTCTTCCATGATTGTAAACACATAATCCGGTCCACTCTCTAATTCCAAGGTTATTGTAAGATCATCTATCGTAAAGTAACCAGATTCCCTGTAACTTGAAAACATATGTGGGAGTAAAGAAAAATACTTTGTATCCATATTTAACTCCAATGATATTGCGCTTTCCCGCGGCACATCTGATTCAATCACATAGACACCACTTAAATATTCATATTTTTCTTTTTCCCAATCTAGCCACTTCTGTTCTAACTGTAGTTTGCTTTCCAAATAGTCCCATAAATCTTTACATTCTCGGAAGTCATATACATTTCCATTATAGTACAGTTTGTATTCCTCTGTGATTTTCAATTCGTAAGCTGAACCATTAGAATTGTTTACGAACATCAAAAGCATATCACCTTCGATAACGTTACCTGCTTTTCCTTCATAGTAGTAATTTGCTTTTTCTAACATTTTCTGAAACTCATATACTTCCCAATCTGCAAACTCATATTGAGTACCACTTGAAAGATGTGTCATTTCAATACTTTCAACTTTACTGTTTGCAAAAATATCTTGATAACTTTTAGGAGTCACTCTGTTGTAAATCAATAAACCCGCAATTGCGCCAATTATTAAAAATGCAACAGCGATCAATGCTGTGATCAACAGCCTGCTCATTCGACTTCGAACTTTTTTCATATAATCAACTTCTTTTTCAATTGAATCTATATGCTTTTCAGGTTCTTGCATACGCTCAAGCATTTCCTTACATGGCTCACACTGCTTCATATGTTCTTCTATTACTTGGTTCGTGTAATCACTTGTAAGCCCATCCACGTACGATGGCAACAAATCTTGAATAATACGGCAGTCCATATTTTTATTCATCCATGTCCAACTCCTTTCTTAATTTTTCTTTTCCGCGATAATATGTAACTCTTGCCCAGTTCTCTGTCTTTCCTAAAATCTCACCGATTTCTTTGAAGGATAAGTCTCCAAACAATCGAAAATACATCACATCTTTCGTTTCTGCTTGTAATTTCTGCAACTTTTTAAACAATTCCATTTTGGAAATATTTGCAAATACGATTTCTTCCGTTTGATCCTTCTGAGGTATCTGTTCTCCTATTTCGTCCGTTACAGGATGCTTTCTTTGATATGTTCGCCATACATTTTTTGCAATACTGCAAAGCCAGGTGGATAGCTTACAGCTGTTGTCAAACTTGTCCACGCTGCGTATGGCCTGATAGAAAGTTTCCTGAGTTAATTCCTCTGCAAGATGTGCATCTCTCGTAACAGAAAGGAGGTAACGGTATATTGTTTGAAAGTATTCTTTGTAAACTTCATCCATGGAAAGCATGGAACATCCTCCTTTCGTTTAGGTTCATCTATTAATGCAGGTTTGGAGCTAAACGTTACAGACTAACAAACATTCTTTTGATTCAAATCTTCTTGTTTTATCCCAGCTATAATATTCTCCATCGTTTTGATATACAAATCCAACTTTCATCATTACTTTTCCTGATGCCGGATTGTCTTTTGCGTGGCAACAATAGAATTTTGTTTGTTTTAATTCATTAGTACCGTACTCTATGATTTTCTCAGATGCTTCTGTTGCAAGACCTTGTCCCCAATATTTTTTCATAATATTATAGCCAAGTTCATACATCCCTTTTTCTTCTACGAATATCAATCCACCTGAACCAATCAGTTCACCTGTTTCTTTTAAGACAAATCCCCAGTTAAACACTTCGTCACTCTCAATAAGTGTTTCTTCCGCTGAAAGCCATTCGCGAGTTACAGAAACGTCTTTATGAAGTTCCCAGCGCATAAATTTGGCAACAGCTGGATCACTTGTCCAGTTTTTATATATAGTCTCTGCGTCGTTTGCACTTAAAGGTCTTAGAATTAATCTTGTTGTTTCTAAAATAGGTGTCTTCATACGTTTACCTCCACACTTTTTTACATTTTATCATATTGAGAATGGGAAACCAATTATATTCGCAGTTTAATCACACCCGAGTTCTTTTAGACTTAACTCCAAAGCCAATTGGAACAATTGAGTGGGAATAGTCGCGCTGAAATCTGCGAAACAATTGAGAGGCGGACGTTGCAGCAGTGTTGCCGCGCTTGCAGGAGGAGTGTTAAAACTTCATCCAATGATTATCGTTGCTGACGGAGCTATGAGTGCAAGTAAAAAGTACCGTGGAAAAATGAATAAAGTAATCTTAGATTACGTAAAAGATATGGAACATTCGTTAAAGATTTCAGATAAAGAAAGAGTTTTTATCACGCATTCAGGCTGCGATCAGGAAACAATTGATGCTGTATATGCTCTGTTAAGCGAGTTAAAGCATTTTGATGAAATACTGATCACACGAGCTGGCGGAGTAATTTCCTCACATTGCGGCGGTGGAACATTAGGTGTATTGTATATTGAAAAATAAAATCCTTTATAACAAACCCCGTGCTGATTTTATCAGTACGGGGTCTAATATTGCCATTTACTTTCTTATTCCAACAAATTTTTAAACATCATGTGTTCATCTGCATATGTACCATCTTTATAGAGTACCGCATTTGGCATTGTTCCACAAATCTCGAATCCCATTTTCTTATAGAGGGAAATTGCTCTTGCATTAGTCGCAACAACTTCAAGTTCCAGTTGTTGATATCCCATTTCTTTTGCTAAGTTGATAGCAGTTTGAAGCATTGCGGTTCCAATTCCCATGCCTGTATATTTTTGGTAAAGTGCAATTCCAAGAGTTACACGATGACGGTAACGAAGTCTCCCAATACCATTCAGAGCACAATTTCCCACATATTTGCCATCAAGAAAACCAAGAAGCATAATATTTCCTTTGGATTCATTCTGTCTATGAATAAATGATTTCTCTTCTTCCAAAGTCAAAGTAATCTCTTCCGGCTCGCTTATAAGAAATCTGGTTTCTTCAGCCGTATCCTTCAAGTATTTGATCAGTGTTTCTGCATCATCTTCAGTTGCATTCCGCAAAATCAGTTCATGTTCATTCAAGTCAATTTTAATATTATCTATTTGCATAATACCACCTCCGTTTTTTACATTTTAACACTTTACTTTAAAAAAGCAACTATATTGGCAGTTTAATGTATGGGATTTTCATGTGATAGTTTCCGATGCATATTTGTTTAAAGCTACGAGCCGCGCACACTCGAAAATGCTACCGCATTTCCTCGTGCACGGCTGTCGCCGAATGAAAACTCAAGCAACGTCGAGCGCGAACTCGCGACAATGTCGCTCGTGCGCGGGCATACGCCCAATAAATAGGCAAAAAAATACGAGGAAGAATACAAATACTCTTCCTCGATTGTTTTGCCTTTTTGCTCGGCTTATTGCTTTCGCGTCTATTCCTACACAATTGTTCCGATTGGCTTTGCAGTTAAGTCCATAAGAACTCTGTTGATACGTGGAACTTCATGTGTGATTCTGTATGTG
>JAZQMU010000028.1:0-7853 GCA_045543595.1 Faecalimonas sp. | reverse complement strand
GAAATTTTTTGTTCTCTCGTCACGATCCATGATAATCTGAATTGCTTCGTATTTTTCATCACCTTCGATGAATTCAATATTTGCTTTTCCCATAACGCTTTTATATAGCATAGTGGCATCTTTTACATCATGAAGTAACTTTAATTGATGTCCACAATCCATTTCAAAAGAACATACGCCGTTTTTCTTCATAAGTTCATATTTTCTTCCAGCCATAGCACCATGCAAATAAAAATAGATTTGTTCTCCCTCGATAACATATGCAAAATTCATCGGAACAATATATGGATACATGTCATCCTCCACAAGTCCGATTCGGATAATTTCACATTCATCTATGATCTGTTTAATCACTTCAAAATCTTTTACTTCTCTATCTTTTCTTCTCATATTTACTCTCCTATAATGACATCCTTTAATTCATATCGAATCATCTTCTTTAATGATTCAAGCGACACTTCTACCTGATATCCAATCTTTCCTGCACTAAAAATGATCGACTCAAAATCTGAAGCGGTTTCATGAATTGTAGTGACAAACTGTTTTTTCATTCCAATCGGAGAACATCCTCCATGGATATAACCTGTCAGCGGCAGTAATTCTTTTGATTTAATCATTGCAATACTTTTCTCACCGACTGATTTTGCCGCTTTTTTCAGGTCCAGTTCCTTGTGAACTGGAATCATAAAAACATAATAATTTTTTGAAGCGCCTATGGTAACTAGAGTTTTAAATACTTGATTTGGATCTTGGTTTAAAACGGTAGCAACTTCTATTCCGCTGATTGCTTCTGTGTCAGCATATGTATAACTTTCGTATGGAACTTTCTTTTGTTCCAATAAGCGCATCACGTTTGTTTTTTCATTCTTTTTCATTGCCCTAATCTATCTCCCTATTCCTGCAGATCAAATAAAAGTTTTTTCTATTTTACTACTATGCCTCAAACTTTTCAACAAACCATCAATATTCTATTGACTTTCCCCCTGGTGGATGGTTTACACTCTAAACAAGAAAGCAGGTGATAACAGTGAAAATCAATGAAGTTGAATCTTTGGTTCATATCACGAAGAAAAATATCCGTTTTTATGAGGAACAAGGACTTTTGTCGCCTAGACGCAATTCTGAAAATGGTTATCGCGATTACAGCGAGGATGACATTTTAGTTTTACAACAGATAAAACTATTCCGTAAGCTTGGCGTTCCTATTGAAGAAATCAAGCATATTTTAAACGGAACTCATACTGTTGGTGATGGTATGCGTCGTCACTTGATCAGTCTTGAACGGGAACAACAAAACTTATCACATTCTATCGCATTCTGCAAAGAATTACAGAATTTTGACAGCTCTATCAAAACTCTGGACACACTACAATTACTTCGGCAAATGGAAGATATGGAAAAAAACGGTTCCATTTTCCAAAACAAACACACCACCGATGTACGTGTCCATTATGTTGCCCCAGTAGTCGTAACTATTCTTATGGTTGGTATTATGACGGCCTTAAGCGTTCTTATGATCTGGACATATAATGCGGAGATTGCTGATGCACCACCACTTAGTGTTCTGTTGCTTTTTGTAGGAGTTTTTGTAGCTATAGGAATAGGTGTGGTTCTGGCATTGATACAGCGAATTCGGGAAATTGGAAGGAGGGAAATCGATGATGCCAAGCGATACTAATAAAAAAAGAGCACCTATCTTGTGTGCTGCTATTATGATTGTTCTTCTTACCCTTTTTATTGTCACAATCATATTTCCTATATTCCGTGAAGGAGACGGTATTCTGGCTGCGATCATTATCTTAGCAGTCTACACTGTTGTTATTGTCGCAGTTATAGTAGGTATCCTGATTGCCTTAAGACAACGCCTCCGCGAAATAGAGGGTGGGGAGGAAGAAGATGCAAAGAAATATTAACGAAAAAGCGCAAGCAAAACGTCGTAAGGAAGCTTACCAAAGTGCCGTTATTTCATCATTTTTGTTATTGCTTTCAACTACCGTACTAATCTCACTGCGTCTGTATTATCAGATAGATGGTTTTTGGGGAACTGTCATGGTCGGTGCCGCCATCATTGAATTCGTAATGATTTTTCCAATATGGAGATTATTAAAAATAAGATTAAAGGAAATTGAAGGAGGAGAAGAAGATGTTGCTACTCAATATTGATCACGTACCAGGAAAAGAAATCGAAGCTTTAGGGCTTGTAAGAGGAACTGTGGTGCAATCTAAAAACTTAGGAAAAGACTTTATGGCAGGTATGAAGACACTTGTCGGAGGCGAAATTTCTGGATACACAGAAATGTTAATTGAGGCTAGACAAATTGCGACAAAACGTATGGTGGATGACGCTGCTGCTCTTGGCGCTGATGCTATCGTAAATATCCGTTTTGGTTCTTCTTCTGTTATGCAAGGAGCTGCAGAAGTCCTGGCATACGGAACAGCCGTAAAATTCAAATAGGTTTCATAAAAAAACTGCGGAATTTTTGTTCCGCAGTTTTCTTATTTAAAATTCTTTCTTTTCTACAATTCTGCAGGAAATGCGATACGATATTGCCATAAATCCTATCGCTATCAGAATTCCTATTCCCACTAACATTATCGGTTTGATCTGTGATAAAGTGCTTATGATTCCACTGAAATCAAAAGGTCCGCTGATTGTAAGATATATGCATGCCATAACCACAGCTGCAACCACGATCAATGCAACGCGTGACTTTTCTGGTCCATATTTTAATTCCACCGGCAGAAGGATTCCCAACATAATCATACCAGCCGCTCCTATTCCCACAACAAAGCTCATATTGTCACTTGTCAAAACAGGACTGTCGCTCAATACTTCTGCGATTACCATTGTTACCATCGAAAATGCAATTCCTACAGCTGCACTTATCAAAGAAAACACATATTTTTCCTGCACATATAATTTTCTTGTTACCGGTAATGTAAAAAGAAATGCATATCCGTTGTCAAAGGCATCGTAATGCAAAGTGTTTGTTCCTATTATTACACATAGCATTGTGGTATATGAAGTAATAAACGTAGTATCATGCCCATTTAAAAGCATAATTAAAGAAAGCGCTAAAATAAAAAATGCATATGTCTTCATATTTTTAATCAACGCAAAATCTTTTAACAATAACCCTTTCATGCATTTTCACCTCGAATCATCAATAAAATCATATCGTCTATATTCCCTTTTTCTATCACAATGTCAGGATAGTTTTCTAAATAATATGCTCTTTCGTTTGTCAGACAACGATAGCCATAATTTTCGCTCTTTACCTTCATGAGATATTGTTTGTCTAACGTCTCATATTGCTTCCCATCCACTTTCAAAATCCCATATTCGTTCAGTAACTTGTCTGTCTCTTCGTGGAAAATAATCTTCCCTTCATGAATCATGTAAAGATCGTCACAGAGATTTTCCAAATCACTTGAAATGTGAGAGCTTATGAGAATGGAACGATCCCCCTTTGCCATATACTCCTGAAGCAGTCCCAGACACTCATCTCTGGCAATTACATCAAGGCCTGAGGTTGGCTCGTCTAATATCAAAAGCTTCGCTTCATGATGAATAGCTACCAGAAACTTTACTTTTGTCTTCATTCCAGTAGAAAAATCTTTCATCTGTTTATCAAGTGGTATCTTATGTTTTTTACAATCATTCAAAAACGCTTTTTCATTAAACTGAGTGTACATCGCTTTCATTACTGCTATGATATCTTTCACAGTCAGATAACCGCTAAATCCAGAATCTGCCAAAATCACGCCCATCTTTTCTCGGTCTTCCTGTGTCAGTTCACTCGCGTGCTTTCCAAACACTTCTACCTGTCCTTCGTCAGGGTGAATCAATCCTAAAATCGACTTAAAAGTTGTACTTTTCCCAGAACCATTTTCGCCAACGAGACCAGTAATACAGCCTGCTTTCACTTCAAGAGAGCAATTCAGATCAAAATCTTTATAATGTTTTTCTACGCTTGTTAATCTTATCATTCTCTATTCCTCCAATATCAACCCAAATAACTCTTGTAACTCTTCATTCGTCATTCCGCAGCTTCGTCCTTTACGGATAATGTTTTCCAATTCCAGTTCCACTTCTCTTCGTTTTTCTTCCAGCATCATCTCCTGATTTGCACAGGAAACAAAACTTCCTTTTCCATGAACCGTGACGATAAAACCTTGTTCTTCCAAAGCATCATACGCTTTTTTTACAGTCAACGCACTTACTCGCAAATCCTTTGCCAAGGCACGTACCGACGGAAGCATCTGCTCTTCTTTCATCATCCCCGTCATAATTGCTGCTTTTATCTGATTTACAATCTGTTCGTAAATCGGCTGCATAGATGAATTGTTGATAATTATGTTCATACCTATCACCTCTTCTTGATAAACAGTATATAACAGTATATAACTCTTGTCAATCGTGAATACATAAAAAGAACGTTCCTTTCGGAACGTTCTTTGTTCTTTTACTTCAAATATTTTTCCATCCAATTTGTAATCTCTTCCAGTCGACGCACTCGGTGTTTTGGTTTTCCGCCACGACTCAGTTCATGATTTTCTCCGTGGAATAATACGAATCTGGCATCGATCTCTCTGTCTACCATGGCTGTATATAGCTGAAATGCCTGCTCTATCGGACATCTATAATCTTCGTCTGAATGAATAAACAGTGTCGGAGTTACAATATTTTTCGCATATTTTAATGGTGAGTGCTCCCACAATTTTTCCGGACTCTCAAAAATGTTGCCATGAATCTGGTCTTCTGCAAAATACATTCCAATATCGCTTGTTCCGTAGAAAGAAATCCAGTTACTGATAGAACGCTGCGTTGCTGCACATGCAAATCGGTCTGTGTGACCAATGATCCAGTTCGTCATAAATCCACCATAGCTTCCACCTGTCACACCTACTTTTTCTCTATCAATTGCAGGATATTTTTCAAGGACCACATCTGTAAATTTCATAAGGTCATCGTAATCAATGGTTCCGTATTTTCCATAAATATCTGCAAATTCATTTCCCCTTCCATCGCTCCCTCTTGGGTTTGTGAAGAACACGAAGTAACCCATGTTCGCCCACAACTGCATTTCATGATAGAACACTCTTCCGTATGCTGTCTTTGGTCCGCCATGAATATCAAAAATTGCTGGATATTTTTTTGACTCATCATAATCTTTTGGAAGTAAAACCCATCCCAGAAAATCATAACCATCATTTTCAAAAAACACTTCTTCATAAGAGGCAACATATTTTTCTCTCAAAATCTCTTCATTCAAAGAAGTAAGTTGTTCATCTGCTTCTGCCTTCCTAAATAATTCCTGAAGCATACCATCTTTCATTCCGATGTAGTAGAATGTGTCGTCGCACACGTCAAAGCAATCCACACTTCCGTCATAAGCAAGTTCTTCTTTTAGCATACCTTTTGCATCAAGAGATAATATAACGCTGTTATGTTCTTTTGTACTTACAAAGTAGAACTTATCCCCAGACACCTTCATCTGACATCCGCCGCCGTAACGACAATCGCTTCCCACTGAATTCCATAAGCTTTCTGTATTATCACAAAACAGCGAAACAGTTCCCTTTTTATCCACGAAAAAGAAGCGACTATTGTCGTTGTAACCATATTTCCATTCCTTGTTACCACTAAAAAGAATGCCGCCATTGAAGTAGTGTGCGTCTTCAATAGAATAGTCTTTTTCTTCTACCACCTGCTTCCATATTTCCGTTGCAAAGGAATAGGTAAAAAGACCTCCTCGCATAGATGATTTCTTTTTGTCCACATTTGCAACTACTACGATTTCACTTTTATCACAGTTTACTTCATAAGACGTAACTGTCAGATCCTCTGGTGAAATAGCTTTTAAATCTTTTGTTTTTGAATGATATATATACAAGCGATTTACTGTATTCTTTGCATAACCGCCTCCATTGTGACAAAACGGAATCTTCGTAAATACTTCGTAATCTTTTTCCTCTTTTTCGCCTTTTAAAAACGAAGCGTTCACCAAAAATTCATCAGCATTCAATAGTTCAATACTTGACACCTGCATTGGGATATCAAAACATTTCTTTGCTTCCCCTCCATGGATAGAAATCGTATAATAGCTCGTCACTTCTTCTTTTAAATCTGAATTTCTTCCACTTCTGAATAAAATTGTGGAATCATCTAAAAATAAAGCACCACTATCTTTATTGCTTTGTGTCAATTGTGAACAAACTCCTTCTCTCCAAATATAGAGGTTCTGATTGTAAGAATTATTTTCCTCGTCACAAGTTGATACTGTAAAAACACAAGACTTTTTATCAGGACTCATTTTTACGTTGCTCAGGAATTTGTATTCCAGAAAATCTTTTAATTCTATTTGCTTCATAACATTTCTCTCCTTTATTCCAACAATCTTTTCAACATGTATTCCCGGTTATTGATAAACATCTCCGTCACCTGATAACTTTCTGTATCCGTGTACTCACATTCATGGATTACACCGTCATCAAAAGATAAAATCTGTGCATCTGGTATTCCAAGTAAAATCGGAGAATGCGTTGCAATGATAAACTGTGCTCCTGCTTTTGCTAGATTACAGATTTCAATCAGTAAAGTTAGTTGTCTTTGCGGTGACAATGCTGCCTCGGGTTCATCCAGAAGATACAATCCACCTGCTTGAAAATTACCTAAGGCTAATGCAAGAAAACTTTCCCCATGTGATTGGTTGTGGAAAGATTTTCCTCCCATATTTCGGTAATAATATTCTTCTGACATGGCCGAATTTCTTCTATATTCTTCTGTTTTACTTGCCACATTATAAAAACTTTCTGCACGAAGGAAATAACTTCCTCTTGGTTTTTGAAAGCTTTTCGATAATAAAAGTGCTTGATGTAATTCTGAATGGGAATCGTAAGTAGAGAAAGTATAATTCCTTGTTCCACCTTCTGCACTAAATCCATATGCAACAGCAATTGCTTCCAGCAAAGTAGACTTACCTGTCCCATTTTCACCGACAAAAAAAGTAATATTTTTGTTGAATGCCAGGTTGTCTTCAAATTGAAGAGCAGGAATATCTCTCAGATAGCTGTCATATTCAATTTTATTCCAGTCAATTTTGATACTTTGAATAAATCTTTGATTCATGATTGTTTCCTTTTCAAAAAAGCCTTCGAGGTTTCCCTCAAAGGCTCTGTCATCCTAGTTGTCTTGCATATTTGCCAATTTAGCTGCTTGATCTGCTGCGATCAAGCTGTCGATGATCTCATCCAAATCCCCGTTCATAACATTGTCAATCTTATACAATGTAAGTTTGATTCTATGTTCTGTCACACGTCCTTGTGGGAAGTTGTATGTTCTGATCTTTTCAGAACGATCTCCTGTACCAATCTGGCTTCTTCTAGCTTCCGCTTCTGCTGATTGTTGTTTTTCTAATTCTAATTCATACAATTTTGCACGAAGTAAACGGAACGCATTTTCTTTGTTTTGTAATTGTGATTTTTCTGTCTGGCTGTAGATCACGATACCTGTTGGGTAGTGAGTCAAACGTACAGCTGAGTCAGTTGTATTTACACATTGTCCACCGTTACCTGAAGCACGCATTACGTCGATACGGATATCTTTTTCATCGATCACAACGTCAACTTCTTCTGCTTCTGGCATTACAGCAACTGTGATCGTTGATGTATGGATACGTCCACCCGATTCTGTTTCAGGAACACGTTGTACACGGTGTACACCACTTTCATATTTCATTCTTGAATAAACGCCTTGACCGCTTACCATGAATACGACTTCCTTGAAACCGCCGATACCATTTTCACTTACAGAAATGAGTTCTGTCTTCCAGCGTCTGCTTTCTGCATAG
>JAZQMU010000027.1:0-4840 GCA_045543595.1 Faecalimonas sp. | reverse complement strand
ACTTCATTCATCATCCCACCGTAAGTTTCTGCAACTCTTGGTGTTGGATTTCCTGGCCACGGTACATTGGCAACCCCTTTTGTTGTCACTGCACCAAGCTTGTTCAAATCTACGAAATCTGCAAATTCTGCACCAGAACCAAATGTTCCAGATGCAACTGTTACAGGATTTTTCCATTCAACACCTGCGATATTTACACTCATGTTCATTAGATTTCCACCTCCGTAGATAAGAATACTGGGCCATCTTTACAGATACGTTTGTTGTGTACATTTGTATGATGATCTTTTTCTTTTGATTTGCAAGTACATGCAAGACAGGCGCCGATTCCACATGCCATTTTTTCTTCTAATGAAATGTAGCATTCGATTCCGTTTTCTTCTGCATAGTTTTTGATAGCACGAAGCATTGGAGTTGGTCCGCATGCATAGATGATATCAGCTGTCAAACCGTTTTCTGCAATTGCATTCATAACATTTCCTTTTGTTCCGACGCTGCCGTCTTCTGTAGAAATGTAGAGCGCACCATTTACTTCAAACTGTTCTCTTAAAAATGTATGCTCATCGCGATATCCAACTACAATCTGTTTTTCACAATCTAATTGTTTTGCAAGTTCAAGAATTGGTGGAACCCCGATTCCGCCGCCCATAAGAAATGCTTTTTTACCAGCAGCTTTTTCTAATGGGAACCCATTCCCAAGAGGTCCAACAACTGGAATCGTATCTCCAGCCTGCAATCTTGAGAACTGCTCTGTTCCTGTATTTTCACCTGTCACGCGGTAAACCACGCGGAGGGCGTCTTTTTCTTTGTCAATTTCACAAATACTGATCGGTCTAGGAAGCAATTTTGTTCCATCGTTTGTGTAAATAGAAATAAATTGTCCAGGTTTAGCTGTCTGTGCAGCTTCAGTCTGAAGCCACATACTGAAAATATGATCAGCAACTTGTTCCTGAGAGATCACTAATGCGTTTTCTTTTCTTTTTTCTGCCATGTCGATTCTCCTTTATTTGATTACAAAATCACATATCATTTTTATTTTATCATAGCGCACAAAAAAATGGAATGTAAAATTACATTCCATTTTCAAGAATTTCGATTGCTTTTTCCAATTGATTATCTGCTTCCGGATCAGCTTCATCATATTCATATTCGATCACCACATCCGGCTCAATTCCAACTCCGTGGATGTTCGTTCCGCTTGGCGTAAAGTATTCAGAACTTGTGAGTTTAAAACTAGTTCCGTCTCCCAAAGAATAAATATTTTGCACAACTCCTTTTCCATATGTAGTTGTCCCTACCAATGTACCTGCCGCAAAATCCTTTACTGCTCCAGCGAAAATCTCAGAAGCACTGGCACTGTTTCCATTCACCAGAACAACCAATGGCACATTCAGTTCATGTTCCGCATCGGATGTGTACGCTTCATTTGCACCATCTCGTGTTTCTACTGACACAATAGTACCTTCCGGAAGAATCATATCGCACATTTCCACAACCACATCAAGATTGCCACCTGGATTATTTCGAAGATCGATCACAAGTCCCTTCATGTTTTGGCTTCCTAATTTTGCCAATGCCTTTTCGAACTGTCCTACTGTTTTATCTTCGAAACCACTAATATAAATATAGCCAACTTGATCATCCATCATCTCGCTTTCCACTGTCTGATTCTCGATCAAGGCTCTTGTCATAGTTGCAGAAAACTCTTCCAAGGTTTCTCCACGAAAGACTGTAAGTTCTACTTCTGTCCCTACTTCTCCTCGGATCTTTGTGATGACTGTATCCAAATCCTGTCCTGTCACATCTTCTCCATCCACTTTGTAGAGAATATCTCCAACCCGGAAACCTGCCAGATCACCTGGGCATCCTTCATGTATCTGAGAAAATGTCATCTGCATGGTATTAACATCCTGCAAAATTCCAATTCCCACTCCTCCGAACTCACCTGCCGTAGATTCAAATAAGGCTGTTGTTTCTTCTTCGTTGTAATAAACAGTATATGGTTCATTCAGACCATCCACATATCCGTTGATGATTCCTTCCTGCAGTGCTTCATCATCAATATCATCCACATAGAGATATTGCTTATCGATAATAGCCTGGATTATTTCCAGTTTGCGCTCTGTCTTTTTATCTATAATCTTTCCTGTAACCCCCAGAAGAGAGAATATCATAATCGTCCCACCAACGATTCCTACCACTAACAAAGTGGCAAGGGCGCCGCAAAGCGCCCCTTTCCAAAATTTTTTATTATTATCTTCCATTTATTAACCTCTTATAATTTGGCTAAGCTCTTAAATGTTTTCTGATTGTAAAGAAACTTCCAAGGAAACCAATTCCCACGCCTAACAACAGTCCAACTGGAAGCAGTGTCTTGTAAACATCTGTTACCGGAAGGAAGTCTAAGATGTTATTGAGGATTGAGAATTTTGTCATAATGTATGATACTGTCTTTCCGTATGCAAAGTATAAGATTACAAGCGGAATTGCAGCACCGATAATACCAATTGTGATACCTTCGAGCACAAATGGCGCTCGAACAAAGGAGTCCTTGGCCCCGATATATTTCATGATCGCAATCTCTTCTCTTCGCACTGTGATACCCATCGTTACTGTGTTACTGATAAGGAATATCGCTACTACAAGAAGAATCATGATGATCGCTCCCGAAACATATGCTAAAAGCACATTTACATTTGTAAGTGCATTTGCAACCACATCAGACTTGTTCACCTTACGCACACCTGGAAGCCCTTCTGCAAATTCTACCAGATCAGCCTGATGTTCGATATCGTTCATATACACTTCGTAGTTATCTGAATTTGCAAGCGGATTATCTGCAAATCCTTCCTGTGCGTTAGAATTTTCTCCGAAATACTCTTTTGAAAAGTCTTCCCACGCTGATTCGGCATCAACATATTTCACTTCCAGCACATCGTCTCGCGCTTCTAATTGTGTTTTAATATTGGCAACTTCCTGGTCTGTAGCCGCTTCATCAAAGAAAATAACTACCGCAACCCCTTCTTCTGCCTTTTCAACCATATAAGTAAAGTTGATCATAAGAGAATAAAATACACCAAACAAGAAAATACATGCTGCCATTGTCGCAATCGAGGCAAATGAAAACATCTTGTTATGTACAATATTCTTTAACCCCTGTTTTAATGTATATCTAATTGTACTGATTCTCATTTACACACCCACCCTTTTTGTATCGCTTACTACATTGCCTTTACTCATTGTAATGACACGTTTCTGCATTGCATTTACGATTTCAAGATTATGAGTTACAACAACAACCGTTGTTCCACGTTTGTTGGCTTCATCAAGCAGCTTCATAATTTCCCATGAGTTGGCTGGGTCAAGGTTACCTGTCGGTTCGTCCGCAAGAAGAATAGAAGGTTCGTTTACAATTGCTCTTGCAATAGCAACACGCTGTTGTTCGCCGCCCGACAGTTCCTTTGGAAATGATTTGTATTTTTGTGCCAAGCCAACTAAAGAGAGCGCAGCTGGCACTTTTTTCTTAAGCACACGTGTAGATGTTTCTGTTACACGAAGTGCAAATGCTACATTTTCATAAACATTTCTATCTTTCAAGAGACGGAAATCCTGGAAAACAACACCCATTTTTCTACGGTAAAACGGAATCTCTCTGTGACTTACCTTTCCCAAGTTTCTCCCCATAACTTTGATTTCACCTGATGTTGGTTCCAATTCTTTCAAAAGAAGACGAATCAATGTAGATTTACCCGATCCACTATCTCCTACAATAAATACAAACTCACCTTGGTCAATCTTAAGACTGACACCATTTAGAGCTGCGATCCCCTTTGAGTATTCTTTTGTTACTTCTCTTAACTCTATCATATACTCCTCCTATTTATTAGTATTCCAAATTCTCCATGTATTTCATATATTTCACTACCATAAGTGCAATCTTAAATGTGATAGCGTCTTCAAACACACGAAGATCAAGACCTGTACATTTCTGAATCTTGTCCAATCTGTATACCAGCGTATTTCTATGAATATACAACTGTCTTGAAGTCTCAGATACATTCAAACTATTTTCAAAGAATTTATTGATCGTCGTCAATGTTTCTTCATCAAAGTCATCCGGTGATTTCCCCTCAAAAATCTCACGGATAAACATCTTGCAAAGTGGTACTGGCAACTGATAGATCAATCGTCCAATTCCTAATGTGTTATATGCGATCACATCTTTTTCACTAAAGAAAATTTTTCCCACATCAAGTGCAAGTCTTGCTTCTTTGTAAGATCTAGAAACTTCTTTAATGTCACTAATGATCGTACCGTAGGCAATATGGAACTCTGCATCTACTTCTGCTTTCAATGTTGACAACATGTTGTTTGAAAGCTTTTCCATATCCTCATATGTGTCATTAGCACCAACTTCTTTTACAACGATGATATTCTTTTCATCCACCGCAGTAATAAAATCTTTGCTCTTGCCTCCGAGGATCGTTCTCACTTTCTCTAATGTGTTTGCATCTTTTTCTGCTGAAACTTCAATAATAAAGATAACACGACGTGCTTCTGTGTCAATACGTAATTTCTTTGCACGATTGTAAATATCTACTAATAACAGGTTATCAAGCAGCAAGTTCTTAATAAAGTTATCTTTGTCAAATCTTTCTTTGTACGCCACAAGAAGCCCTTGAATCTGGAAGACTGCGATTTTCCCAAATGTGTAAGCTTCTTCAGTTGTTCCGTACGCTAACAGAATGTACTCCAATTGATATTCATCGTAAATCTTAAAAAACTGACACCCCTGAACAACCTGACTTTCTGCTGGGGATTCTACGAACGCACGAACTGC
>JAZQMU010000026.1:0-3677 GCA_045543595.1 Faecalimonas sp. | reverse complement strand
TACAAAAGCTTGAATTTATAGGGATGAAAACAATGATTGTTTTAATTACGGGTGCATCGCACACAGGAAAGACAGCAACCGCACAAAATCTGCTTGAAAAATATAAATACCCATATCTTTCAATAGATCATCTGAAAATGGGTTTAATTCGTAGTGGTAATACAGAACTTACCCCTATGGATGATAATGAATTGACCGAATATTTGTGGCCGCTTGTTCGTGAAATGATAAAAACTGCTATTGAGAATAAGCAGAACTTAATTGTCGAAGGTTGTTACATTCCCTTTGATTGGCAGAAGGACTTTGATTCCGAATATCTTGAAAATATCAAATATTTCTGTCTTGTAATGAGCGAAGAATATATCAGAAATCACTTTGCTGACATAAAGAAATATGCAAATGTCATTGAAAATCGCATGGATGATGAATGGTGTACAATGGAGAGTGTATTGACAGATAATGCAGAAATATTAGACCTCGCACAGAGGTATAATGTGAACTATATACTCATTGAAGACAAGTACGAAATCAATATTGATTTATAACGATAAATTCCAATTTGTTGCTTTGAGTAAAATATATGCAACAAGTGAGAGAATCAACTGAATGTTCCTTTCTACAAGGGTTTTACGTGTTGTCCATCGTTTTAAATCTGGTTGGCGCCAGAATGAGAAAAGAACTTAGAAGAAATTCTAAGTTCTTTTTTGCTGTATAAAGACAAATCTAATTTATTTTTTCAAAAATATTGAATAGACGTTTCTTATGAAGAATATAAGTCTGATAGAGAATCAATGCAACAAAAGAAAAATCTGCAAGTAATACAAGAAGGCCAACTAATGTAATCATTTCTGTTTCAACAGGAGAGTGGCAAGCTTGAACAAATCTGAGAAGTTCCCTTGCTATTTGAGATGTAAAATAAGCATAAATGCCATAACGCCAATGTGCTTTTTTGAGAAAAAAGAAACGGTAAACAGATATTATGCAGACTGTTGAAAAAATTGCGTAAAGTAGAAAAGAACGCAACACCGCCTGAAAACTGTATGTAGTAGTTGTGAAATTGTAATATAAAACTGACATCAGTGCAAGAAAGATTTGTGTACTACAAAAAAATGTAGGAAGTATAGCTGTTTTTTTCGGAGACAGCTTTTCTTTAATAGAGCAACGCAATCCCCAGAATGTGAGAAACATTAGGGATATTCTTGTTAATAATGTAGGTAAAATAATAATTAAACTAGACGGGCACTGAAGAATATCCTCTATAGAGTATCCCCATATATATAAAGAATATACTAAAAGTAAAAGGTACGCCATTCCATGAAAACCATAAAGTGCAGTTTGTACTCTATGTATTGTAGGTGATTCGATAATAGGGTTTTCTTCTATACATTTTGTGGTTTCATCAGGAGATAAGAGTTCGTCCAAGGAAACTTCCAAATATTCTGATAGTTTTTTTGCAGTTAATAAATCGGGAAAACGGGCACCGCATTCCCAACGCGAAATAGCCTGTCTTGTTACAAATAACTGACTTGCCAGTGTCTGTTGCGTAATTCCTTTTGTTTCTCTGACGTGTTTTAATTTTTCACCAAATTCCATAGCAACATCTCCCCTCAAATTATTTGGGTTTGAGTCCATTATAGAGCGAACTTCTCTTAAAAGAAAGAAACAGCATAAAAATAGTATGTTACCAATTTGGTGACATGCTTTAAAAACTTTTGATATGTGATTTTTTCTAATTATAATATAAAAGAAGAGAAGAACTTAGAAGAAATTCTAAGTTCTTTTTTTGTTTTAATGATATAATGGATTTTAGGAATAAGATTATAATCTGCGAGGTGTCATGATGAGAAAATATTTTATTGTTAGTTTATGTAAAAATGGAATTTTAGGTGGTGGCATTGTAGCGGATTCTGATGCGATCACATACCACACAGGGAAGCTGACTATTCCCGACAAATATAAACATATAAAAATGAAATACAAGGATATCTGTATGGTAACAACTGGTCGATTATTTGTGTTGCCAACAGTCACCTTGAAGATGATAGATAGCGAAGAATATAAATTTGTGGTTTTTGCTAGAAAGCAATTCGTTAGCTTGCTGAAAGAAATGGGTGTTGGAAAATAAATATAATGAAGGCAGTTAGAGTGACAAAGGAGAAACATTGAATGGAAAAATTAAAACATAGTTTAGAAGCAAAAGGATATCAAGTAAGTGTATTCGAAGATAGAGATCTTGCAGCAGCCTATTTAAATAATCAAATTGATCAGAAAACAGTAGGTTTAGGAGGTTCAGTCACTATTCATCAAATGGGTCTATATGCAAAACTTTCCAAGCATAATACTGTTTATTGGCATGATAAAAAGCCAGAAAATATGACTGTGCTGGAGACAAGAACAGCCGCAGCTCGCGCGGATATTTATATCAGCTCTGTTAATGGGATTTCAGAAAATGGTGAAATCGTAAATATCGACAACACAGGAAATCGAGTTGCAGCAATCACGTACGGTCCAAGTAAAGTGTATTTGATAGTAGGGGAAAATAAAGTGGCGAAAGACCTTGAAGCTGCAATCTGGCGGGCACGTAACATTGCAGCACCGTTGAATGCACAGCGTCTGAACAGAAAAACACCTTGTGCGGTGAAAGGTGACAAGTGTTACGATTGTAATAGTCCAGAACGAATTTGCAGAAATTTATCGGTGTTCTGGGAAAAACCTACAGGTGCTGAATATGAAGTGATTTTGATTCGCGAAAATTTGGGATATTAAAGTAAGGGGAATTTTATGAAGAAAATAGTGGCAATTAATGCAAGTCCGCGCCCAATGTGGAATACAGGAACATTGGTTCGCGAAGCGGTAAGGGGTGCCGAATCAGAAGGTGCAGAAGTTAAGTTGTTTGATTTATACAAGTTAGAAAAGTTTACGGGATGTCTCTCTTGTTTTGGATGTAAATTGCCTGAGAATCTAGGAAAGTGTATTTGTAAAGATGGATTGTCGCATGTTTTAGAAGAAATTCGCGGTGCAGATGGACTAATTATAGGGACACCAAATTATTTGGGAGATGTGAGTGCGGCTTTTCGCTCATTGTACGAACGATTGATTTTTCAAGCATTAACCTACAAGGTAGAACCAAGAAGTTATAATAAACATCTCATACCAGTTCTTTTTATCATGACAAGTAATTGCTCTGAAGAATATTATGATCAAATAGGTTATGACAAGATGCTGGAGAATTATAAAAACACGTTAAGTGGAATGGTTGGTCCTACTAAAGTTGTGGTTTGTGGAGATACGTTGCAGGTTGAGAATTATAGTAAATATAACTGGACAATGTTTGATCCAGAAGCGAAGAAAGTTCGACATGAGGAAGTGTTTCCAAATGAAAAAGAAAAGGCCTTTTCTTTAGGCGTTGAGATGGTTAAGAAACCGTGGAAATAGTTTGTGGTTATTATGAAAAGAGAAAGGAAATAAAATATGAATAAGATTATTTCAGATATTTCAAATTTTATTTTTGTTTCTGATGAGCCAGAAAAGGCTGATGCAATATTTTTACCTGGAGGTTCACATCCGGAGTTGCCTGAGTATGCGGTCGAACTCTATCATAAAGGATATGCTAAATGGCTAATTCCGTCTGGTGGAGTCAGCGTAAAACGAGATAAATGGCCAGGTGCTCGTTCAAA
>JAZQMU010000025.1:0-12543 GCA_045543595.1 Faecalimonas sp. | reverse complement strand
CCTTTTACCAAAAGAAGAAAACCAATTACTAACTTTAAAATTGCTAAAATTAACATTTCTTTTCTCTCCATTCGTCAAATTACCGTGTAATAATAGCACTTTTCCATGAAAAAAACAACGCATTTTCCTTTGTTTATAGGATTTTAAGGATTACAGCTTCCACACGGTTTGTACCCCTGCAGCACCAAAGTTTCCCTTGTTCCTATATAAGTATCTTTATTCCACTCTTTTATCTCTGCTGCACTTTCACAAGTCTCTTTATGAAACTTTTTGCTATTTGTATTCAAAATAAATGTTACTTCCTCTTCAGGATCAACTTCCTCCAACCTGCTTTTCCCTGTCAAGTAATCAATCACAATTCCAGGCTGTACGTTGTATGCAAACACGTTAAAGCACACACCATTTCCTTCATCTTCCACTGAATATGCTTCCATCTGCACCCCTGATACCACCATGTTTTCCCCTTCAAACCATGGAGTTACCCTATAAAGAACGTGGTTCCCTGTATTCTTCACATATTCTGCAATCTTGTTCTCAAATGAAAGCATTCCCTCTGTATTCATGTAACGAGTACCTGTGATTAGATTTCTCTCATTTGCATTTTCTCCAGATAATTGAAAACCAATCAAATGACAACGGTTGTAAAGACTGTCTTGCTCAACAATATCATACATAACAGAGTCCCAGCCTGTTGGCTTCACTTCATAAATATCTTCACGCGGTTCTGTCGGCATTAAGTCTCTCCCCACACAAGCCATAGCGACACCGCAGCGCCCAAGTCTATCCAACTTACTATAGTATTCGTAAGACTCTGCCGTGATATCTTCCTTTGTAAAATCAGGTATATTGTTGTTAAGAACATGAAATGCTTCGCCCGAATACACTGGAATTTCTGTTAAAAACGCTTCATCCTGCTGATTTTTCACACCTTCTGGTCTGTTGTAATCGTCTATGCTATTAAAAACCAAATAACATATGAGAATTACAAGTAATGATATTACTTTTTTCCACATAGTCTTCTTTTTCTTCATAAAATATCAACTCACCTTATTCTTATTTCCACATATCCTAATAGTAACAGATTTTCTATGAGGTATCTATATGAATATTATGACAGCCACTCAAACGAACAGCAACACTAGTCGTGGCTTCCTTCAAGTAAATGTTTCCTCTAAAAACACTTCTTTCCCAATACCTGATGCCAGCGTCACCATTAACTATACAGGTGATCCCACACAAACCTTAGAGCAAATTCAAACCAATTCCTCTGGACAAACTGAAGTTTTGGAACTAGCAGCACCACCTGTAGAATACAGTCTGAATCCCAACAACGATATCCAGCCGTATTCTGAATACACGATTACTGTCACTGCACCAGGTTACGAAGCAGTCAGTGTTTCCGGGACTGAAATCCTCGCAGGTGAGACTGCAGTCCAAAGAGTTGTTATGCGACCAACTGAACAAACAGGAACGAATGAAGAAGTTTTTGTCATTCCAGCCCATACTCTCTATGGCAATTATCCACCTAAAATTCCAGAAGCTGAAATTAAACCAATTCAGGAAACAGGTGAAATCGTACTTAGCCGTGTCGTTGTTCCCGAATACATCATCGTACATGACGGAGTTCCATCTGACAGCACGGCAAGAAATTATTATGTTAGATACAAAGATTACATCAAAAACGTAGCTTCCAGTGAAATTTACGCCACATGGCCCTCAAATACCATCCGTGCAAATGTGCTTGCTATTATGTCATTCACTTTAAATCGCGTATATACGGAATGGTACCGCAATCAAGGATATGATTTCACTATCACATCATCCACTGCCTTTGACCACAAATGGATTCCAGAACGAAATATTTATGAGAACATTTCCGCAATCGTAGATGAACTTTTCTCCAATTACTTATCACGTCCAAATGTAAGACAGCCAATTCTCACACAATATTGTGATGGCAGACAGGTACAATGTCCAAACTGGATGACTCAATGGGGTTCTAAAGCACTTGGCGATCAAGGCTATTCTGCCATCGAAATATTGCGGTATTTCTATGGAGATAATATGTATATCAACACAGCAGAAGAAATCTCTGGCATTCCTTCTTCCTGGCCAGGATACAATTTAACAATCGGTTCTACTGGAGATAAGGTGAGACAAATGCAAGAACAGATTAACGTCATAGCTGGAGCCTATCCTGCCATTCCAAAAATCACTGTGGATGGTATCTTTGGTCCGAATACTGCTGCTGCCGTACGCGAGATTCAATCTGTCTTTGGATTACCTGTTACTGGTATTGTAGATTATCCAACTTGGTATAAGATTTCAGAAATATATGTTGGTGTATCAAGAATTGCCGAATTAGTGTAATATGCCAAAAGAACTTGATGTCAATGATTGACATTAAGTTCTTTTTATTTTTCATATAATTTTCTATATTCTTTTGGCGTGATTCCTCTCACTTGCTTAAACACTTTTGTAAAATACGCCGCATTTGAAAATCCCACATCAAGCGCAATGTCCGTAATAGATTTGCTTGTATTCTTCAACATTTCTTTTGCCATATTAATCCTGTGGTTTGTCAGATATTCAATCGGAGTTTCATGTAAACACAAATTAAAACAACGCAGACATTCTCTTCCACTGATTGCAGCTGCACTGGCAATATCCTCCAAAGTAATCTTTTCCCCATAATTAGTATGGATATATTGCATCATACTAAACAGACGCTCACGAGCTACTGACGGAACTCTTTGTTCTTCAGCCGTACGATTCTTAATCTCTTCAATCAAAAGCAACCAAATTTCTGTTATTTTATTTCTTGTCTGTAATTCTACATTCAGTTGTTCCTGCAACTCTCCTAGTTCTTTTAACTTTACAAGAATCTCCTTCTGTTCCTTTGTATCACCTTTTATAGTTACAATCTTTACTTTTTTGTTCTGTATAATCGGGTTTACATATTTTGTCTCAAAGATGCTTTTGTAATGTCCACTAAGGAATACAGGATGAAAGAAATGTGTCTGCAGTTTTGTTTCTTCTGGGTAGACATATTTACTGATTATATTAGAATTAACAAAACATGCTTCTCCTGCTTTCAGATGATAGGTCTTATCTGTGATACTCAAATCCACTTCACCAGACACAATATAGTTAATCTCAAGTTCTTCATGCCAATGCCATGGAACCTCTTCGTCATTGTACACATCCCTATGGAGAACATAAGGATATTCTATGGTCATCCCTTGAACATCTTCCATATTGTCACTTCTAAGCTTTAATTTCATATATCCCTCCACATTTTTATATTTTTGTATGTTCTAGTCGTTATTTTTATATTATTTGTCATAAATAATATATTTTTATTTCATATTTGTCAATATAATTAAGTTAGAAAAAGAAACAAAGGAGGTAACAAACATGATGGCATTATACTTCGCTCTCTTCTTAGTTGCAGGACTCGCAGTTATCAGTCATGTAGAAAAAAACTAACAAATGAATATGGAAACAAATTGCATAACGAAAAAAAGATCCTTAGAAGCCAAACTCACTAATTAGCTTTTAAGGATCTTTTTATTTTAAAATAATCTTATCACATCATTAAACAGTACATAGATCATCAGTGCTATAAGTAACACCATTCCGATACCATGCACAAACCCTTCCTTTTCAGGTGGAATTCGTTTACCTCGAATTGCCTCAATCAAAAGGAAGAACAATCTGCCTCCATCTAACGCTGGAAGAGGTAGCAAATTCACAACTCCCAAGTTTGCCGAGATCAGAATACCGATATTGAGCATCTGAAGCATAACTACAAGCGGTCCAAACTCTTTGGTTGCTTGATAACTTTCATCCACCACATTTACAATACCAACCGGTCCTGAAAGCTGATCCATACCAACCACACCTGTAACTAACATCTTCAAACTTTCTAATGTTGTACAAATCCAGAACTTCACCTCATAAACAGCATATTTCACAGCAGTAAGAACATTCGCCTTCTCATATTCACCTGGCGATATTACTCCAAGAAGATAGTTTCCGTTTTCATCCTGCTTTGGCAAGATTGTCACTGTCTGTTTCTCCCCGTCACGTTCAAAAGTCACATCAACTTCTTCGCCTGGGTGAAATGTATTATAGTAGGTAACTTCACGCCAGATATTGATCTTCTTATTGTTCATCTTCACAATCTGATCTCCAGCCTGCATTCCCGCTTCCTGTGCAGGAAATCCATCCAAAGTTCCTGAAATAACTGGTCGATCATAGCCCGTAAATCCAACAACAACTAATGCAAAAATAAACGCCAAAATAAAGTTAAACACTGCTCCAGCAGCGATTACTGACATTCTTGCCCATGCCGATTTACTGTTGAAACTATTTTCATCATTGTCTTCCTTATCATCTTCCCCCATAGCGCAATATCCACCAATAGGGAAAATTCGGATTGCATATTTTGTTTCGCCTACGGTTTTGCTCCAGATGGCTGGCCCCATACCGATAGCAAACTCATGTACACGGATCTTATTTGCTTTTGCTAGTAAAAAGTGCCCCAATTCATGCACAAAGATAATTAGTCCAAAGACTACTATCGCAAGAATAATGCCCACTCTACCACCTACTTTCTATCAATTCATATACGTCTTTTTCTGTTTGAAGAACCTCTTCTACAGTTGGATTATTGATATTTTTATGATTTCTCATACATGTTTCAATAATTTCAGGTATCTCAAGATACTTAATCTTGCGATTTAAAAACTTGCTGACTGCAAGTTCATTCGCTGCATTATAAACAGTTGGAAGTGAACCGCCCGCTTTACCAGCTTCGAACGCAAGTCTGAGCCCAGGGAATGTATTAAGATCTGGTTTTTCAAATGTAAGCTGCGATAAAGTTGCAAAACTCACACGTTCTCCTGGAAGGAAACGTCTTTCAGGATAGTAAAGCGCATACTGAATTGGAAGCTTCATATCTGGTGTTCCAAGTTCAGCAATAATTGCACCATCCACGTATTCTACCATGGAGTGAATAATACTTTGTGGGTGAACTACCACTTCAACTTGATCAATATCTACATCAAAAAGCCATTTTGCCTCTATAACTTCCAAGCCTTTGTTCACCAATGTTGAAGAATCGATTGTAATCTTTCTTCCCATCTCCCAATTTGGATGTTTTAATGCATCTTCCACCTGGATATTCATAAGATCTTCACGTGTTCTTCCACGGAATGGTCCACCTGAAGCTGTAAGAAGAATCTTGTGAAGCTCACTTCTATTATTTCCCTGAAGAGATTGGAAAATAGCACTATGTTCGCTGTCTACTGGAAGAATCTTTACATTGTATTCCCTCGCAAGAGGCATAATAATATGTCCGGCTGTTACAAGCGTCTCTTTGTTCGCAAGAGCGATATCTTTTCCAGCCTTAATTGCTGCAATCGTTGGTCTAAGACCAATCATACCTACAATCGCTGTCACAAGAATCTCTGACTCTGGAAGAACTGAAATTTCAAGCAACCCATCCATTCCGGAAAGAATCGTCACATCCAGATCTTTCACTTTTTCACGTAATTCTTTTGCTTTTTCTTCTGACCATACAGCCGCAAATTTTGGACGAAATTCACGAATCTGTTTCTCTAATAATTTAATATTATTACCTGCAGCAAGTCCTAAGACTTGTATGTCACCATTTTCTCTTACTACTTCTAAAGTTTGAGTGCCAATAGACCCTGTAGAGCCTAAAATCGCTATTTTTTTCATGATAACACCGCCCTTACATAAGAATCATTGCCATATAATAAATAATTGGTGCTGTAAAGATCACACTGTCAAAACGATCCAAAATACCGCCATGTCCTGGGATCAATTTGCCATAATCTTTTACATCATGGTTTCTCTTAATTGCAGATGCTGCCAAATCTCCAACTTGAGAGATTACACTACCTGCTGCTCCAATAATTGCACATTGTCCTAATCCAAGTTCTACTCCTGGGAAGAACTGGTTAATAGCCCATGCGTAAAGAGCACTCAAAAGAGCCGCTCCTACAACGCCGCCAATTCCACCTTCAATAGATTTCTTTGGACTAAGTACTGGTGCCAGTTTATGTTTACCAAACAACATACCCACACAATATGCACAAGTATCACTTCCCCATGAACATAAAAATGCGAGCCATACTAAAAATGCACCTTGTTCCATCATACGAATCTGATATACATAGGAAAGCATAAAAGCTACATAGAACAATCCAAAAAAAGTGAGCATAACATGCTCTGAACGATATTTAGGATAGGAAAACACATAAATCACCATCAAAAGGATCAAAAATGCAATCGTCAAAACTGTAAGCAACTCTGCTTTTCCCATACGAATCATTCCGTAATACACAAGACATCCCAAATATCCTGCATATCCAAGTAGACCTTTATTTACCTCCAAAATTTTATATAGTTCTGTCATTCCGATCAAACTAATAATGAGTAGTGTTGCAAACAAAATATCGCCTCCGCTAATAATCGTAAACAATGCGATGATCACCAGCAAAATCCCACTCAATAATCTTGTCTTAAACATAAGGTTACGCCTCCTTCACGCCGCCAAAACGACGATCTCTGCTATTATAATACTCTATCGCTTTGACTAATTCCTCTTTTGTAAAATCAGGCCAAAGTACATCTGTAAAGTAAAACTCACTATAAGCAAGCTGCCATAAGAGATAATTTGACAATCTTTGTTCGCCACTCGTACGAATCATAAGGTCAGGATCAGGAATTCCATGGGTATCCAGATATTGTTCAAACAAACCTTCTTCCAATTTTTCTGTATCCACTTTTCCTTCTTTACAATCTGCACACAGTTTTTTCATGGCACGAATCATTTCATCGCGACTTCCATAATTCAATGCGATTTGGAAATGAAGCCCATCATTATTCTTTGTAGCATCTTCCAGTTCCGCAATTCTCTTTTGGATATCTTCATCCAGCGCAGTTTTATCTCCGATCACGCGCACACACATATGATTCTTTTCTGCTGTTTTCAGACATGTCTTCATATAATTACGAAGAAGATTCATAAGTGCATTCACTTCATCTTGCGGACGCTTCCAGTTTTCTGTTGAGAAAGCATATACTGTGAGATATTTCACGCCCAGCTTATACGCTTCCTCACAGATACGTTCTACATTTTTACTACCTTCTGCATGACCAAAATTTCTAGGCATACCTTTTTTCTTTGCCCAGCGGCCATTGCCATCTAAAATAATCGCAATATGTTGTGGTATTTTCATAATTGCGCTCCTTTCATGCTAAAAAGAATCCCGCTTGCGAGATTCTTTTTATTGAATATGAAACTATACAGTAAGTACTTCTTTTGATTTTGCTTCTACGATCTTATCGATGTTAGCAATATATTTGTCTGTAAGTTTTTGTAATTCTGTTTCTAAATCTTTGATTTCGTCTTCAGATACATCTGAACCTTTTAATTTTTTGAAAGCATCGTTACCATCACGACGGATGTTTCTGATTGCAACTTTTCCTGCTTCACCTTTTTTCTTAACATCTTTTACTAATTCTTTTCTTCGATCTTCTGTCAATTCCGGGAATACAAGGCGGATAACTGTACCATCGTTTGATGGGTTGATTCCGATATCAGATGTTAAGATTGCCTTTTCGATTGCTTTAATAAGGCTCTTTTCCCATGGCTGAATTTGGATCATGCGAGCTTCTGGAACTGAAACATTAGCTACTTGTTGAATTGGTGTTGGAATTCCATAGTAGTCAACTGTTAATTTGTCTAATACATGTGGATTAGCACGTCCAGCACGAATTGTAGCCAATTCCGCTTCTAAATTTGCTTGTGTTTTTTGCATCTTTGTATCATATACTTTTAATCTCTCGTTCATGTTAAATCCTCCGATATCTTTATTTTTCTATCATTATACAGTTACTTTTGTACCTGTAAATGTTCCTTTCATTGTCTCAACAATACTATTCTTTTCATTCAGACCGAATACCAACATAGGCATCTTGTTTTCCATACAAAGAATAGATGCTGCCAGGTCAACTGCTGCAAGACGCTTATCAATTGTTTCCTGAATTGTAATCTCGTCATATTTCTTCGCTTCTGGATTGAGTTTTGGATCGCTGTCGTAGATTCCGTCGATTGCTTTTGCAAGTAACATTGCATCTGCTTCAATCTCAATCGCACGTAAAACTGCTCCCGTGTCTGTTGAGAAGTATGGATGTCCTGTTCCTCCCGCAAAGAAGATAACTTTTCCTGATTCAAGCGCTTCTACAGCTGCATCCTTAGAGAATAAAGTTGTAAATGCACCACATGTAAATGGAGTAAACACTTCTGTTTTCATTCCTACATGTCTGAAAATCTCAGATACATAGATACAGTTCATAACTGTAGCAAGCATACCAATCTGATCTGCCTTTGGACGATCGATTGTCTCACTTGTTCTTCCTCTCCAGAAATTACCGCCACCTGTTACAATAGCTACTTGGATACCATCATCCACTAATTCCTTTACTTGTTTTGCAACACCGATACAAGTTGCTTCATCAAATCCTGTCTTTTTATCGCCTGCAAGTGCTTCACCACTTAATTTCAGTAACACTCTTTTCATAAGATTGTCTCCTTGTGCCTTTTGTTTTTCACAGTGACACGACGTCACAGTTTTATACATTATACCATATAGTATGAAAAAAAGAAATCGGATTTCTCCGATTTCTTTTAACTTAACTTGTTTTTGTAAATTCTGTTTTACACTTTGGACATGTAATACAAATTCTTCCTTTTCCACGAGGAATCCGAATCTTTTGTTTACATGTAGGACATTTGTAAATGTGATGTGTCTTGCGTTGTTCCATGTTTGATTTTTCTCTTCGGAACTTTGCTAACACTTTACCTTTTATCTCAAGGTATTTCACATTTTCCTGATATCTTTTTTGTATATTTTTTGAAAACATGCGGAAATATGCAAGTACTAACAACAAAACGGCCCATGTGTATAACACTCTGCTGTCAAACAGCATATTCAGAACCCAGAAAACAATTGCTGTGATCAGCATGAATTTCGAAAGTGCATCTGTTCCGTAACGTCCAATCATAAATTGTCGAAATTTTTCTTTCATCATTTTCACCTCAGGAACAATCATACCACTTTTGGTTCGAAAATAAAATTGCTCATTTCTAAACAATCATTAAATATTTCTAAATATTTTTGAGCGGAACGAGATATTGCGCTTTTCTGTTTTCCATTTCTGCTTTGTATGATTTGCTAGCATTTTCATGAAGTTTTTGCAAATATGCATGGTGATCCTTCATAATCTCAGGATGATTCTTAGCTAATAATAACATTGCGATGCTTGAACATTGGTCAGCAGCACGTTCATAATATGTAAGGATATCCATAAAGATCAACCCTGAATTGATATCACAAACACCTTCGCAAAGACGTTCTGTATGGCGACTCTTGAGGAAAATTACCATTTCATCAATTACTTCTTCCAACGGTTCAATACGACGTGTTATGTATTCATTCTCTTCCCCGATTGCATCTACTGTCAAGCGGATGATTTCCTGAACTGCATCTGTCAGAATACTAAGTTCTTGTTTTGCAAGATCAGAGAAATGAATATCTCCATCTCTTTTCTTCTTTGCAAGTTCGTCAAAGTTTGATGCGTAGTCACCTATACGTTCAACATCTCGGATACATTGCATAAGAATACTTCTTTCACGTGTATCTGTTTCTGTCTCAATATGACCTTGAAGTTCGATCATGTAGTTGTCCGCACGGTCTGTGATAAGGTCAAGTCTTGATTCATTTTCTTCAATCAACGCTGCACGTTCTTCGTCGTAAATTCTAAATTGAGCAAATGAAAGTGCAATGTTTTCTTTTGCTGTCTTAGCCATGGATTGTGCTACTTTTCTTACTTCACCAAGAGCAACTGCAGGAGAAATCATAAGTTTTGGGTTGAGAGCCGCAATTTCTGGAATGATTTCTTCTTTTACTTCGTCGTCCTTTACAAATGTGCATGCAATCTTTACAAGGATACCTGTAAATGGAAGAAGCACAACTGCTGTAAGTAAGTTAAATAATGTTTGGAAGTTCGCGATCACACCACTATCTACGATACTTTCCCAAAGTCCTGACATAAATCCTGCTTTTTTAAGGATTGTCATCACAATCATAAATAAAACTGTACCAATTGTATTAAATACGATATGTACGATACCTGTTCTCTTAGCGTCCTTCGATGAACCAATAGAACATACCATAGCTGTTGTCACACATGTACCCAAGTTGATACCCATGATAACAGGATAAACAAGGTTAAATGACATCGCACCTGTTGATGATAATGCCTGTAAAATACCTACCATGGCAGAAGAACTTTGTACAATAACTGTAAGTACAAGACCTGCTCCGATACCCAAAAGTGGTATATTACTAAATCTTTGTAATGCATCTGCAAAAGCTGCTGATTCTGATAATGGTTCTACAGCATCTGTCATAGATACAAGACCTGTAAATAAGATACCAAAACCAAGAGCGATCATCCCTACACTAGTTAATTTTTCTTTCTTGATAAACATAACCACGATAATACCAATAATCAATGCGATTGGCGCAAGCGTGTCTGGTTTAAAGAAAGTAAGAATAGAACCGCCTGATGAATCAATGTCCATCAAACGAATGATCTGTGCAGTCACTGTTGTACCAATGTTTGCACCGAGCACGATACTAACTGCTTGTTTTAAGTTTAAGATGCCAGCCCCAATAAGACCTACTGTTAATACGATTGTAGCTGTGGAACTTTGAATAATAGCGGTAACCAAAGCACCTGTTAAAAGTCCTGTTACTACATTCGATGTAAGCTTACCAAGAACATTCTTTAATGCTGTACCTGAACTTTGTTTCAGACCATCTCCCATGAGTTCCATACCATAGAGGAACATGGCAAGACCTCCCAAAAGTCTGATTATCATTAATAAAGTTTCCATTTTTAACTCTCCTTTGTACATATTTGTTTAAAACAAATCCAACATCTTAACTTTACATGGATTTTCCTTTCTCGTCAATGTCTATATTTACACAAATTTTACCTGCCTTTTACTTGTAATTTACATATTTTGACACAAAAAAAGAGCATCCAACTTTGGATACTCTTTCCATAACACTCTATTATTGAGCCATTTGAGCTGCTACTTCAGCTGCAAAATCATCAACTTTCTTTTCCATACCTTCGCCAACTTCAAAACGAACTACGTTTTTGATTACAAGAGCGCTGTTTACAGATTTAAGGTATGCACCAACAGTTTGTTTTCCATCTTCTGCTCTTACATATGTTTGATCTAATAAACAGATATCTTTTAATTGTTTAGCAACACGGCCTTCAATAGCACCAGCAAAAATCTTGTTTGCCATGATGTTTTCTTTGTCAGCCATAGCTAATGTAGCAAGTGCTGTTTTAGCTTCTTCTGAAAGGAAGTTGAATAAATATTTGTTATTCTTTTGTTCTTCATATGTTGCGATATCTTCGTCGCTCCAAACCTTGTCTTCGATAGCTTTGTTGATTAAAGCTAATAATACTGGTTTTGGAAGGTTTGCTGGATCGTTTAATGAAGAATCAATTGTGATTTCTTTGATCTTAGCAAGGCTTGCTTCATCAATTTCATCTTTGCAGATGTATTCTGGTTTCATAGCTGCAACTTGCATAGCGATGTTTGTAAGTGCTTCTTTTGCATCTGCCGCACCGTCTGCTGCAATGATTACACCAATCTTACCACCTGCATGAAGGTAGCTAGCTACACATTCACCAGCGATTTTAACAAATCTACGTACAGATAATTTTTCTCCGATTGTAGCTGTTTTTTCGATTAATTCGTCTTTAAGACCATTCATTTCAAGAAGAGCTTCTACATCTTCGCCGTTCTTTCCACCGTTTAAGCCTGAAGAAACTGCTGTGTCAGCTACTAATTGAACAAAGTTTTGGAATAATTCGTTCTTTGCAACAAAGTCTGTTTCAGAGTTAACTTCTGCAACAACTACTTCGTTATCTTTGAATGCAACACGTGTGATACCTTCAGCTGCAATACGAGAAGCTTTCTTTGCCATTTTAGCCGCACCGCTTTTCTTTAATACTTCAACAGCTGCATCCATATCTCCGTTTGTTTCTGTAAGAGCTTTCTTACAGTCCATCATACCTGCACCTGTCATTTCTCTTAATTCTTTTACCATACTTGCTGTAATTGCCATTTTCATTATCTCCTAATTTGAAAGATTATTCTTCTGTTGCTTCTACTTCTTCTACAACTTCTTCCGCAACTTCTTCGTATACTTCTTCAACAGCTGTTTCACCTTGGTTAGCTTCGATAACAGCGTCTGCCATCTTAGCAACAATTAATTTAACAGCTCTGATTGCATCATCATTACCTGGAATTACATAATCTAATTCTTCTGGGTCGCAGTTTGTATCAGCGATACCGATAAGTGGAATTCCTAATGTATGAGCTTCTTGGATACAAATTCTTTCTTTCTTAGGGTC
>JAZQMU010000024.1:0-2250 GCA_045543595.1 Faecalimonas sp. | reverse complement strand
CGCGTAGTAGATGGTGTACAGTTGTACAACTATTGGGGATATAATATGGTATCCTTCTTTGCGCCTAATATAGGATATGCTTCTGGTGAAGAGCATAATGTAGAAGGAAAAGAGCTAAAACGCCTGATTTATGATTTAAAGAAAAATGGAATCGAAGTTATCCTTGACGTAGTATTTAATCATACTGCAGAAGGAAATGAAAAAGGTCCTTTCTTCTCTTTCAAAGGTCTGGACAATAACATTTATTACATGCTAAAACCAGATGGTACTTATTACAACTTTAGTGGCTGTGGAAATACTATGAACTGCAATCATCCAGTGGTTCAACAGATGATCATCGAATGTTTGCGTTATTGGGTTACAACTTACCGTGTAGACGGTTTCCGCTTTGACTTAGCTTCTATCTTAGGTCGA
This sequence comes from Faecalimonas sp., assembly GCA_045543595.1. Lineage (GTDB taxonomy): Bacteria > Bacillota > Clostridia > Lachnospirales > Lachnospiraceae > Faecalimonas. The sequence goes on along the minus strand of JAZQMU010000024.1, from coordinate 1,836 downwards.
AATATAGACGGCACACCAATGGATAACCCTCCTTTGCTTCGCGCATTAGCATTTGACCCTATTTTGAAAAATATCAAGTTGATCGCAGAAGCCTGGGATGCAGGTGGACTTTATCAGGTTGGAAACTTCCCTTCTTGGAAACGCTGGGCAGAATGGAACGGCATGTACCGTGACGATCTTCGTTCTTTCCTAAAAGGAGATTACTGGAAGGCACCTGAAGCCGCAAGACGTATTGCAGGTTCAACAGATTTGTACAACCCATTTGAGCGAGGCACGGACGTATCTGTCAACTTCATCACTTGTCACGATGGCTTTACGTTGAATGACCTATACTCATATAATGAAAAACATAATGAAGCGAATGGATGGAACAACACTGATGGTCACGATGACAACCGAAGCTGGAACTGTGGAGTTGAAGGACCAACTTCGAATCGCAAGATCAACAAACTTCGCCGTAAACTTATGAGAAATGCTTTCGCTGTTCTTATGTGCAGCCGTGGTACACCAATGTTCCTCTCTGGCGACGAATTCTGTGACACTAGATTTGGAAACAATAACCCATATTGTCAGGACACTCCTGTTTCATGGTTAGACTGGTCTCTGTTAGAAAAAAATCACGATATGTTTGATTTTGTGAAGTATATGATTCATTTTAGACATGAACATACTGTGATTCGTAAAGATATCACTCAAGCAAAATGTGGTTTCCCGCATGTGAGTCAACATGGCAATACACCTTGGGATGACAACTTTACTACGGATTCCAAAGTTGTGTGCACGATGTTCGCGGGACATGATGAAACAACTTCGAAAGACGATATTGTCTATATGGCAGTCAACTCCTACTGGGAACCAGAAGAAATCACTCTCCCTGCGCTTCCAAAAGAAATGAAATGGTATCTTGCCGTAGATACTGCAACAGGTAAAAATAAAATTTACACGTACGACGATTCACAAATGAAAAAAGTAACTGGAACCTATACTTTAAAAGACCGTTCCGTTGCCGTATTCGTTGCGAAATAATAAAAAAGGTATCTATTGTCTGTTGAAGACATTTAGATACCTTTCTTTTATAAATTATTTTAATCATCAAAAGCTTCTTTGATCTTATCCATAAAGCCTTTTTTCTTCTTTTCTACATCTGGACCTGCATTTTCACCAGTTTTCAAAGTATTACCTGTTAATTCATCGAATTTACGAAGTAACTCTTTTGCTTCTGAACTCAAACGCTCTGGTGTTTCGATCACAAGTGTTACATAATGATCCCCACGAATCTTCTTATCACGAAGAGATGGAACTCCTTTGCCTCTTAATCGAATCTTTGTATCCGTCTTTGTTCCTGGCGACACAGTGTAAAGCACATCACCATCTACAGTCTTGATACGCACATCCCCGCCAAGTGTTGCTTGTGCAAATGACATTGGAGCTGTCGAGAAGATATTCATATCCTGACGTCCAAAAATCGGATGTCTTGATACGGTTCTTCCACTAATAAATCTCCTCTTGGACCGCCATTTGTTCCTGGTTCACCTTTACCACGAATGCGAATACTTTGTCCGTTATCAATACCAGCAGGTACTGTAACAGCAATTTTCTTTTTCGATTGTGTATATCCTGTTCCGCCACAGTCTGAACATCTTTCTCTGATAATCTTACCTGTTCCACGACATTCTGGACATGTCTGCACATTTTGCACCATGCCAAAGAATGATTGTTGTTGATATACAACCTGACCACGTCCGCCACATTTCGGACATGTTTCTGGAGATGTTCCTGGTTTTGCCCCTGTGCCGTTACATGTTGTACATTCATCTTTAAGGACTACTTCCAACT
>JAZQMU010000023.1:0-17027 GCA_045543595.1 Faecalimonas sp. | reverse complement strand
ATATTGTTGTTCTGCTGGCACAGAATATCGGTAAAGTGATGACGTATTCTCAGATTATCAAAGAAGTATGGGGCTATCCTGATGATGGAAGCATCAAAAAACTTCAGGTAAATATGGCCAATATACGTAAAAAATTAGGAGAGAGACCTGGAGAAAACCAATATATAACCAATGAATTAGGTGTAGGTTATAGGATGAATGCCCCAGAAGAAAAATAATTCATATGGAGAAATAAATGGTTATTATTGATATTTTATTATTGGTTATTGGATTTGCAATGCTAGTAAAAGGTGCTGACTGGTTTGTAGATGGTACAGCAGGAGTGGCACAAAAGTATGGTATTCCGCAATTAGTCGTAGGTCTTACAATCGTTGCCATGGGTACAAGTGCTCCTGAAGCCGCAGTTAGTATTACAGCCGCCTTAAAAGGAAATGCAGGTATCGCTATTGGTAACGTAGTAGGAAGTAATATTTTAAATATTCTGATCATCTTAGGTTTGACTGGATTCATTACAACCGTGGCAGTACAAAAATCAACATTATTTATTGAGATTCCGTTTATGCTTGTAATAACTATTGTGCTAGGCGCAATGGGTATGATGGGTCATACAGTCAACAGATTTGAAGGTATCATTCTTTGGGTACTTTTCCTTATCTATCTAGGATATCTGTTCTGGCTTGCAAAAAATGGTCCACAAGATGAAGAAGTAGAAGAAACAAAAAGTACACCAAAATTATTGCTCAGTGCAGTAGTTGGTGGTGTAGTAGTTGTTTGGGGAAGTAACGTAACTGTAGATGCAGCAACATCCCTTGCAGAAGTGATTGGTCTTAGTGAACGTTTCATTGGACTTACAATTGTAGCCCTTGGAACATCACTTCCAGAATTAGTGACTTCTGTTACAGCAGCTAGAAAAGGAAATGCAGATATTGCAATTGGTAATATCGTAGGAAGTAACATCTTTAATATTTTATTTGTAATTGGAACAAGTGCACTTATCATTCCAGTAACATTTGAGCCGAGTTTCCTGATTGATACGATCATTGCTGTATTAGCTGGCGTTCTTTTATGGATCAGCACAGTACGATCAAAGAAACTTACAAGACCATGGGGAATTGTAATGTTGGCAGCATATGCATGTTACTTTGTTTATTTAATTATGTAGACGTGAATGTTTATCTAGATCAACTCTCAGAAAGAGCTGCGGTGCCCCTGCCGTGGCTCTTCGCATTGCTTTAAATTATGCTGTTTGGTATAATAAAGCATACAAAATAATTATGTGATCAGAGGTATAGGATATGAAAAAATATATTGATGCGAAAGATTATGCGAATGAGATTGTAAAAGCAATTCCAAAGGGAGTTTTGGTAACAACAAAGGCAGGAGACAAGGTGAACTCCATGACAATCGGCTGGGGAACTTACGGAACTGAGTGGAACACAGAGATGTTTGCTGTATATGTCAGAGTGAGCCGTTATACGAGAGAGTTGTTAGATCAAAATCCAGAATTTACAATCAACATTCCAATGGATAATGTTGAACCAGAGCGATTAAGAGAAATTCTTCGAGTATGTGGATCTGAATCCGGGCGAGATATGGATAAAATCGGGGAACTTGGATTGATGTTGGAAGAAGGCGATTCTATTTCAGTTCCAGGACTTAAGGAATTACCACTCACTTTAGAGTGTAAAGTTGTATTTCGTCAAAAACAGCAGGTAGAATTTCTTGATAAGAAGTTTGAGAGATTCTATCCTGTGGAAACAGAGGGTGTGGATGAACACATTGCTTACTACGGAGAAGTTGTGAAAGCATATATAGTTCAATAAAGAGTAGGAACAACGAAGTCCCTTTCTGAATAAAATATATTAGTCTCTTGCAAGAGTTTATATATTTATTCAGAAGGGGTATTTTTATGGCTATTTTTACAAACCAAGCCTAACTAGCCTACAACGATTCGATCACAAATTCCAACATCGCTGTAGGTGAAATATTAGAAGTACTTTCTGCGACAAAAACAGCCGTTCGCCAAGAATATGGACAGAATGACAGTGTAACCTACATCGTAAGTATCGTGAATTCAGGAAATGTAGCACTAAATGGTCTTACCTTAGCAGATAACCTTGGTGCGTATTCATTTGAAGGCGGTACAGTAATTCCGCTTGCATATATTGATGGAACGATACGTTATTATGTTGACGGAGTATTGCAGACAACTCCGACTGTAACAGCAGGATCCTCACTTTTGATAAGTGGAATCAACGTTCCAGCTAATGGAAATGCAATTTTGGTATATGAAGCGAGAACCACACAGTTTGCGCCGCTTGGAACAGATGATACCATTACAAATGCGGCCGTTATCAGTGGAAATGAAATTACTCCAATTACGATAGATGAAACAATCACAACAGAAAATTAGCCAAATCTTACAATTACAAAATCGATCAGTCCGGTGCCTGTAACAGAAAACAGTAGATTAACATATACATTTGTGATTCAAAACTCTGGAAATACAGCAACGGTGGCAACTGATAACGCGGTAATATCCGATGTTTTTGATCCGATTCTGCGTGATTTAACTGTAAGCTTTAATGGGATGACTTGGACAGAAGGTGTACAATATACTTATGATGAATCAACAGGATCTTTCGTGACAGTAGTAGGTCAGATCACAGTACCTGCTGCAACATTTGCACAAGACCCTGCAACAGGTGTGTGGGCTGTGAATCCAGGCGTAAGTACTTTGATCGTATCGGGAACTGTATAGGGATGTGAAGGCAAGGGAGACCTTGCCTTTTTCTTTTTTAGGAGTTATAATCAAAATCTATTCTAAATTCTGTGGCAGTTCGCTAATCTTTCCAAGGAAAAAACAAAAAGTAGGAGTGATGCATTTGAGGGGGTAATTATAATTTCAATATAATTGACAATACAATAAAAAAGTTGTAAAATTACAAAAAAAAAGAACTTGTTCTATTTCATAATAAAGAATTTATTTAAGGAGGATCTCATATGCCGTTCAAAGAAATGAATATTGATGAAATAATAAAAAGAAAATGTGAGGAATCACCTTCTTTCAAAAAAGAATGGGAAGAATCCGCAGAAGAGTATCGTTTGATCGGAGAAATGATTCGCCTGAGAAAACAAGAAGAACTGACACAAAGTCAACTTGCAAAGGCTACTGGGAATAAGCAACAAGTGATATCGAGAATAGAAAATAAGGAGAATAGTCCTACCTTAAGAACTTTTTGTAATATTCTTGATGCAATGGGTTATAAACTTCAAATTGTAGAAAAGTAGGTTTTGGTTATGAAAGATAAAGTAGTAGTTGTAACAGGTGGAGCAAGTGGAATCGGAAAATGCATCTGTGAAGAATTTGAAAAAGCAGGTGCAAAGGTTTGTATTATCGACCTGAAAGAGAACCCATATTATGCGGGTGATATCAGTAAAAAAGAAGTGTTAGAAGACTTTGCAAATAAAGTAATCAAAGATTACGGTCGTGTCAATTACTTAATAAACAATGCACTGCCAATTATGAAGGGCATTGAGGAAGCTTCCTATGAAGAATTCGAGTATGCATTAAAGGTTGGTGTGACAGCACCATTCTATTTATCAAAACTTTTTATGCCATACTTTGCAGAAGGTGCGAGCATTATCAACATCTCATCTAGCAGAGATCGTATGAGTCAGCCACAGACAGAGAGTTACACAGCAGCAAAAGGCGGAATTGCAGCGCTTACACATGCGTTGGCCGTGAGCCTTGCGGGAAAGGTGCGCGTTAATTCTATTTCACCAGGATGGATTGACACGGATTATACAGTATATGAAGGGCCTGATGCGATGCAGCAACCGGCTGGCAGAGTGGGAAATCCACTTGATATTGCCAATATGGTATTATTCCTGTGTTCAGATAAAGCAGGATTTATCACAGGAGAAAACATCTGCATTGATGGCGGAATGACAAAACAAATGATCTATCATGGAGATCATGGATGGAGCTTAGTATGAAAAAAATATTTTCTATGTACGGAGGTCTGAAAAGAGAAATTTATATCTTATGTTTTGGACGTTTGGTAACAGCAATGGGCGGACTTGTGTGGCCTATGCTGACATTGATTTTAAAAAGCAAATTGGGATTAAATGCGGAAGAAGTGGCATTGTGGTTTCTGATATTTGGATTTTTACAGATTCCATTTGGACTTCTTAGCGGAAAGATTGCTGACCGTTATAATAAACGAAACCTGATCATCATCTTTGATTTGGTTTCAGTATCCGTGTTTTTTATCACTGCATTTTTACCACTTAGTATGGTGAGCTTGTGCGTGTATTTTGTGGGTTCGTTATTTCAAAGTATGGAGTGGACTGCTTACGATTCCTTGATTGCAGAACTTACCACACATCAGGAAAGAGAAAAAGCGTATTCGCTTCAATATCTTGCAAGTAATTTGGGTGTTATCGTAGCACCGACACTTGGCGGACTTTTATTTAATACACATTTGTGGCTTTGTTTCCTGATCAGTGGACTTGCTGTTTTGAGTTCGACTATTTTAATTGCCATTTTTGTACCTAAAGAAATGGATAAGGCTGAGATTACAAATGAATATGAAGAAGTAGAAGAAGGCAGTTTGGGTGAAGTCATGAAGACACGAAAACTTTTATGGATATACGTGCTTATTGGATGCCTTTCTGCCTGGGTTTATAACCAGTTTAATTATCTGCTTCCAATCCAGATGGATGATATGTTTTTACTAAAAGGCGCAATGTATTTTGGGATGCTCACTAGTATTAACGGAGCTGTAGTAATCATTTTTACTCCGATTTTAACGCAAGTGACATTAAAATGGGATGATTTGAAACGTGTAAGAACGGGTGTGTTTTTGGAGGTTATCGGAATCTGTTCCTGCTGTTTTTACAAAAATCAACTGATACTTTATATCATTTCCATGGTGATATTTACGTTGGGTGAGATTCTAAGTACCCTTGGAACAAGCCCATATATTTCAAAACGAATGCCGGCATCTCATAGAGCAAGATTTACTTCGATCAATCACATCGTTAACATGACAGTGGCTTCAGCAGGAAATACAATCGTTGGAAAACTTGTAATCTTGTATTCTCTGAGAGGCGGCTGGGCATTTGTGTTTGGTCTTGGAGTGCTCCTTCTTGTGACACTTACGTTCTACAGAAGAGCAGATAAGAAACGATTTGGATTATTGTATGAATAAAGGAGAAATAGAATGTTAGTTTTAGTTTATAGGAAATGTAGCACATGTATAAAAGCATTGAAATGGTTGGAAGAAAACAAGGTGGATTTCGTGGAACGACCAATTGTGGAAGAGAATCCAACGTATGAAGAATTAAAAATGTGGTATGAAAAAAGTGGATTGCCACTTAAGAAGTTTTTTAACACAAGTGGACTTCTATATAAAGATATGAAATTGAAAGATAAACTTCCAACAATGAGTGATGAAGAACAATTACAACTTCTTGCAACAAATGGGATGCTTGTGAAACGACCACTTGTGGTTGGGGATGACTTTCTGCTCATTGGATTTAAAGAAAAAGAATGGGCGAAGAAGATGTTGTAATTGTGTGGAAGTACTGATTTGCGGACATTAAAATATCGTATTATAGTATCAACAAGAAACGGATTTCATTTAGTTAAGGAGTGGATACTATGAAAAAGAATGAAACATACGAAGCATATGATTATACAAAATTAGTTCAAGAACAAGCTTTATTAATGCATCAAATGATGAAAGCAGATTTTCGAAAAAAACAGATGAAGAAAGGTTCTGTTAAACAGAAATCTAATGCTGGAAAAGTGGTCGCAACAGTTGCTGTCGGTACAGGTTATGCTGGTGCCAGAACTATCTGGAAGCTTATGAAAAGATATATGTAGAAGGTTTATATTGATGAAAATATTAGTAGACGCAGATGCTTGTCCGGTGGCAAGAATCGTGGAAGAGATTGCGAAAAAGCATGAGATAGCATGTGTATTGCTTTGTGATACGAACCATGTGCTGTACTCAGATTATAGTGAGGTCAAGATTATCGGGGCAGGTGCAGACGCAGTGGACTTTGCCCTGTTAAATCTGTGCAAAAAGGGCGATATCGTGGTGACTCAAGATTACGGTGTGGCGGCTATGATACTTGGGAAAGGTGCATATGGGATTCATCAATCCGGGAAATGGTATACCAATGAGAACATTGATCAGATGCTGATGGAACGTCATCTGGCGAAGAAAGCTAGGATGGCGAAAAGTAAGCATCACCTGAAAGGTTCAAGAAAAAGAACGGATGAGGATGATAAGCGATTTGCAGAGTCGTTGGAGAAGTTGATATTGAAGGTAGAGAATAGGGAGAAGTAGATGAATAAAAGACCAGCATATTCCATTATTGATATGGAGAGTACTGGAAGAAAATTAAAGAATATGCTTGAATCCACTGGCTATACGTCATGTATGATTCTTGTGGTATATTACGATAAAATATGTAGGAAAGTGGCGTAAATTGCTTTGGACTAACCGTCCAATGAAAAAACTATTGACAAGTGATATCCTCTTATTATAACCCGCGAAGGGAATATGATAGGAGGATATTTTTATGGAACAAAAGAAAAATGAAGTTGTATTATTTGAGACGGAGGATAAGAGCATTGTATTGAATGTGCCAATACAAGAGGAAACTGTGTGGTTAAACCAAGCACAAATGGCGGAATTGTTTCAAAGGGATGTGTCTGTTGTTTCACGACATATTCGAAATATTTTTAAAGAAGAGGAACTGTCAGAAAAAGGCAATTTGCATTTTTTGCAAATTGCAAATTCAGACAAACCGGTTGTTTATTATAGTCTTGATGTAATCATTTCTGTTGGTTATCGCATCAAAGCGAAGCGAGGGATAGAATTTCGTCGTTGGGCTAATTCTGTACTAAAGCAATACATCTTAAAAGGTTATGCAATCAACAAAAATCGGATGAAACAACTAGGGGAAGTAATTCGTGTAATGAAACGCACAGAAAGTGCATTAGATAGTAAACAAGTTCTGTCTGTTATTGAGAAATACAATGACGCCTTAGAATTATTGGATGCATATGACCATCAGAGAATGAGTCGCCCTAAAGGAAACGAAGCATCATATATCCTCACGTACGAAGAATGTATGGAAGTAATCCATAGTATGCGCTTTGAAGCGGAGTCTGACTTGTTTGGAAGAGAAAAGGATGATTCGTTTAAAGGAAGCATCGGAAACATCTACCAATCATTTGGCGGTAGAGATGTATATGAATCACTAGAAGAAAAGGCAGCAAATCTTTTGTATTTTGTTACGAAGAATCATAGCTTTTTTGATGGAAATAAACGTATAGCGGCAACAATGTTCTTGTATTTTCTAGATAAAAATCAAGCATTGTTTAATGAAGGGGAAAAAAGAATCGAAGATGCAACATTGGTAGCCCTGACAATCATGATTGCAGAGTCAAGACCAGAAGAGAAAGAAATGATGGTCAGTGTAGTGATGAATTGTATGAACTAAAATTATGTCTTAGAGGCGATTCATTAGTCGAAGGTCTGAAAATATTATAAAAATATAAAAGCAGAAACTTAAATTTAGATAAACAGAAGCTCGCATTTTCGGACTTCTGTTTTGTTATTATTACATCATAGAAATAGATGAACTATCCATGTTATAATTAAGAAAAGAGAGTGTGAAGCAAAAATTAATAAAAAACCAGGAGGTAATTCATGCCATTAAAAATAGTTCGAAACGATTTAGTAAAAATGGAAGTTGACGTGATCGTCAACACTGCTAATGTTGCACCAATCTATTCTTCGGGAACGGATACGGCCGTTTATAAAGCGGCGGGCGAAGAGGAACTGCTTGCAGAACGACAGAAAATTGGGTATATGAAAGAAGGAGAAGTTGCCATTACACCTGGATTTAAATTGTCTGCAAAGTACATCATTCATGCAGTAAGTCCGCTATACATAGATGGAAAGTCGGGGGAAGAAGAGAAACTTCGTGCTTGTTATCAAAGAAGCCTTGAACTCGCTTTAGAAAATAAATGCAAAAGTATTGCTTTACCACTGATTGCAACAGGAGGATTTGGCTATCCGAAAGAAGAAGGAATGAGTATTGCAGTTGACGAAATCAATAAGTTCTTACTCCGCCATGATATGATGATTTATTTGGTTGTGTTTGATGCTAAGGCTACAGAACTGGCATTACGTCTGCAACCTGCGTTGGACGCTTATATTGATCATCATTATGTGGACGAAAAATATAAAGAGGAATATGGAAAGCGGTATCGTTCCTATAAAATTGAAGCCCCTTCAATTTGCTGTCAAAGAGTGTCAGAATCTTCGATGGCAGATGATTATGAATTTGAAGAAATAGACGAAGCTGCTCTCAGTGAACGTATGAGACATATGTCTGATACATTTCAAGAATACTTATTCTATTTGATAAAGCTGAAAGGATTATCGAATCCGGAAGTTTATAATAATTCGTTAATTACAAAGCAGACATTTTCAAAGATTAAAAATAATCCAAATTATCATCCGGATAAAGCAACGGCATTGCGCTTGTGCGTTGGCGCAAAATTATCACTGGATGAGACAAAAGATTTGCTTGCCAGAGCTGGATATGCACTTTCGCCATGCGATAAGATGGATATTATTTTTCAGTTTTATATCGAAAACAAATTTTATGATATGTATGCAATTGATATTTCTTTAGAAGCACATGGTTTACCATGCTTTATTGGATAATGTAAGAAAAAGTCAGGTCGCCCACGGGTTGACCTGATTTTTTTATACACGTGATATAGTTACCTCAGAAACAAGAAAACGACATAATGGAGGTAACAAAAATGAGAAAAGGTTTAACAGAAATCGTATTTATTTTAGACAGAAGTGGATCAATGAGTGGTTTAGAAGCAGATACAATTGGAGGCTTCAATTCACTGATTGCAAAACAGAAAAGAGAAGCAGGTGAGGTATATGTGTCAACCGTATTATTTGATGATATTTGTGAAGTGTTGCATGACCGAAAACTTCTGGATGACATTCGCCCATTGACAGAAGAAGATTATTATGTGAGAGGATGCACAGCATTATTAGATGCTGTTGGCGGTGCAATACATCATATTGGAAATGTTCATAAGTATGCAAGGGAAGAAGACAGACCGGAAAAAACATTATTTATTATTACAACAGATGGAATGGAGAATTCCAGCAGACGTTATTCCTATGAAAAGGTAAAACATATGGTGGAGCGTCAGAAGGAAAAATTTGGTTGGGAATTCTTATTCCTTGGAGCAAATATTGATGCGGTTGCCGAAGCTGGACGTCTTGGAATTGATGCAAGGAGAGCAGTGAATTATGAATGTGACAGTCAAGGAACAGCAGTCAATTACCGCGTACTAAGTGAAGCTGTGACGAGAGTACGTACATGTGCAACAATGAGTGAAAATGTACTTGACGATGATTGGAAAGATGAAATTGAAAAAGATTATCAGATGCGACACAATAAAAGAAATAGACGATAGGAGGCGTTACTATGTACGGAGCGATTTTAGGAGACATCATTGGAAGTCCATATGAATTTGATATGGGAAATAAATCAAAAGACTTTGAATTCTTTGAAGGAAATGCGGGTTTCACAGACGATACAGTTATGACGATTGCAGTTGCAGAAGGAATCCTAGGGGCAGGTCTAGATGCAGATGTTTCCAAAATAAAAGAAAAAGTTATTACATCCATGAAGAAATGGGGACGGAAATACCCATATGCAGGCTATGGAGCAAGATTTAATCATTGGATTCAGCAGGAGGACTCAGAACCTTACGGAAGCTATGGAAATGGTTCTGCTATGCGGGTATCATCCGTTGGCTGGTTATTTGATTCTATTGAAAGAACTAGAGAAGTAGCTAAATCTACAGCAGAAGTGACACATAATCATCCAGAAGGTTTGAAAGGTGCAGAAGCAACAGCAAGTGTAATCTTTCTCGCAAGACTTGGAAATAGTAAATCAGATATTAAGAATTATGTAATGCAAGAGTTTGGTTATGATCTAAGTCGTACATGCGATGAAATCAGACCCGATTATCATCATGTGGAAAGTTGTCAGGAAACGGTGCCAGAGGCAATTATGGCTTTCTTAGAAGGGGAGAGTTTTGAAGATGTAATACGAACAGCAGTGTCATTAGGTGGTGATTGTGATACTTTGACAGCGATTGCGGGAAGCATGGCAGAGGCATATTATGGGGTATCAGAGTGGCTTGTCAGAAGAGCAGAGGAAGAATTAACTGAAGAAATGATAGAAGTCCTTCGCAGATTTAACACTTATCGAAAAGGAAGTGTTGTGTGTTTCTATCATGAAAATGAGGAAAATGGTTATATGAGTAACTGGTATGAAACGCCATTTGAATATGCAGGAATGAAATATTCATCAGTAGAACAGTACATGATGTTTCAAAAAGTTATTATGTTTCGTCAGTACAATCTTGCAGATCGTATCATGTCCACCACAAATCCAGCTACCATAAAACGTCTTGGAAGAACAAAGTTTGAAAATTTTAATCCTGAAATGTGGGAAAAGATTTGTAAACGGATTGTAAAACGAGGAGTACGTGCAAAATTTATTCAAAATCCAGACTTGATTGATAAATTGCTTCTTACAGGTCAGTCAGTTCTAGCAGAATGTTCTTCTCGTGATAAGAAATGGGGAATCGGTGTAAATATTGGAAACAAGAATTGCTATGACGTGAGAGCGTGGAAGGGAGAAAATCTACTTGGTCAGATATTGATGGAAGTTAGAGATGAACTGCGTCTTGCAAGAAAAATGAGGATTTGTGAATACGAGGATGCGAGAAGTATGAATTTCCCAATATGGAGAATGAATGTTGATGAGATTAGAAGAAATCCAAGATATCACAAGGTGGTTCAGACATATGCTGATACGCTAAACGATTTCTGGGCTAGGAAATGTTTTTTTGAATTGGCGTTTATGGACTGGGAAGAAGCCATGAGAACAAATATGGGCGGTGGGCTGCCAGCAGCAGGGTTCTGGGAGATGAAGCAGGAGGTATATGAGATATGGAGGGGCAAAGTGCGATTATGAGCTAGTGTATTTATATTTGCCAAAGTAGGTTCTAGATGAAACTAGAATTTACTTTGGCAAATGTCGGGTAATTTTGGTGGGGGATGAATTTTGAGGAATAGCGTCAGAAAATGTCGATATAAGTGTCAATATATAAAGGTGTTAATGAGTTAGTTAATGTGTCACGGCAACTGGAGTGGAAAGTGGTAGGAATATTAGATTTGCTGGGGTTACGAGAGATTTGGTGGAAGGAAATAACAACAATTTAGCATGAAGGGGAAGTTTATGCCATAGCGGTGGAGGAAATTCAGTCAACGGAATGAAGAGTAGTTGAGGTTAGTGCTAAAATAGCCAAAATGAGAGGAATCTATAAATGAGTCAAAAACCATTCTACCCAAACATAGATATGCAGCGAACCGGTAAAAACTAAAATACATGATTGAATCAGCAGGGAATACCCTTCGCGAAATCCAAGAATATTTGCATTTGTCATGTGTACAGTCTATTTATCACTGTTACAAAGGCAAGATATTACCTCGGTAGACCATTTGTTTATGCTTAGTGAATTGTTAAATGTACATATGGAGTAACTATTTGACGCTTGCTTTGAAACCGAGGATAAATAGTTTTTATTAAATGTGCCAGTAGAAGAGGAGACAGTATGGTTAACGCAGTCACAGATGGTGGAGTTGTTTCAAAGAGATGTGTCTGTTATCTCCAGGCATATAAAAAATAATTTTAAAGAAGAACTAGAAGAGAAAAGAAATTTGCATTTTTGAAATTGCAAATTCAGACCAACCGGTGGCATTTTATAGTTTAAACGTCATTATTTCCGGCAGTTACCAAGTATAAAGTCCTGGCAAGGTGCAGAAGTTTCAGCGTTGGGTAAATTCTGTATTAAAACAATATATATTACAAGGCTAATAATGAGAGTATTAATAACAAGAAAATGAAAAAGATAAAAGTTTCTCAAATTCCAATTTAGTTAATGAAAGAGGGGGATTTGGACGAAATTACATCCGTTGATGGAAATGCATTTAAGGTTTTAATAGAAAAGTCACCGATAATCGGAATTACTGTAGAAGAACGAAAGAGTGATTATGGCCGAATTTATAAAGTAAACATGTATGATGAGAAGCGCCAACTGTTTATATTCGACCATTTGGATGGCATCATGGATGTTAGTATAGATATTGTTTAATAGTTAAAAATATGGAAATTCCGAGTGCAGTACACGAACTGCGCTCGGAATTTCTATGTTAGATTGATCATTATTTTCTTTTTGTGTTCGCTATTTCTGAAAAATGTGTTGCGCCACCCCATGAATGGGTGATATAGGTCACAACATATTTGGACTGTTTGATTATCTACCTATAGCGCATGAGATTGTTAAGCGGGGATGTGCTGTTTCAATGTCCCCCGGGAGCGTAGAGTCGGGGGAGTGCGAATATCAAACTCGTCTCGTTCTTAGGACAAGCGCTTCAAAACGACGGCATAACGGATGTGGGAGTATATCGACATTAAGTCCTTCAGAACAGAGCGTACAATCCTATCAAATGCTCCTTGTTGGCCGCCATAAAACATATCTACGTCATGATTCTTGATTAGATTAATTAGATCATCGTACAGCTTGGGAGTAATTGAACTCGGACAATCACGATGCCTGAATAAAGTACATGTTGACATATAAGCATCCCTTTTGTGAGATATATCGTGTTTAATAAAAATTCGCGATATGTCCCATACGATATGACGCAGATTTGGTTAAACTGAAATTACGATATATCGCAGGGAGGGAATGCGAATTGAATACAAAAGAAGCTGTGGCAAAGCGCATTCTTGAGCTGTGTGAAGAACGACATATGGCTGTTAATGCGTTGGCAACTGTATCAGGTGTTTCTCCGTCAACAATTTACAGCATGCTGAATGAGAAAAGTAAAAATCCCGGTGTTGTTTCACTAAAGAAGCTTTGTGATGGCTTTGGCATTACCTTGGGTGAGTTCTTCGATACGCCAGAATTTGATGCTTTGGAGCAAGAAATTAAGTAAAACGCGTTTCGTTAAGGGACTACGACGGGGTGAAAGGATTAGCTATGCAAATATACAATAATTACAGTGAATCAAATAAAGTTACTTTGCATAACGGAGACTGTATAGAACTTTTAAAGAATCTTCCAGATGAGTCTGTGGATTTGATTGTTACTTCTCCTCCGTATTGCATTGGAAAAGCTTACGAAGATCCACGTGATGATATTCAAACGTTTCGGAAGCAGCATACGGATATTTTTAAAGAGTTATATCGTGTTGTAAAAATTGGCGGTAGCATATGTTGGCAAGTCGGATATCACATTTCGGATAAATGTGTAATTCCTCTTGATTATATTGTGTATGAGATATTTACCAGTCTAAGTGAAAGTCTGGATCACCCGTTAATTCTTCGTAATCGCATTATTTGGACTTTTGGACATGGTTTAAATAGCACGACCCGTTTTAGTGGAAGACATGAGACTATACTGTGGTTTACAAAAGGAGCACAGACTGTCTTCAATTTAGATGCAGTTCGTGTTCCTCAGAAATATCCGGGAAAAAGATCTTACCGTGGCCCCAACAAAGGGCAATTTAGTGGGAACCCATTGGGAAAAAATCCTTCAGATATTTGGGATATTCCTAATGTCAAAGCAAAACATGTAGAAAAAACCACACATCCATGCCAGTTTCCCGTTGTAATACCGCAACGATTAATTAGAGCACTAACTATGCCTGGTGCATTAGTATTAGATCCATTTATGGGATCGGGAACAACGGGGGTGGCAGCGTTAATTGAAGGGCGACGATTTGCCGGTGCAGAAATTAAGGAAGAATACTATGAAATAAGCATAGAGCGATTGAATGATGCGGCCGAAGGCAAAGCTAAAGTACGTGAAGATAGACCTGTTTCAGAACCAAATCCAAATGCGGCAGTAGCCAAGCTACCGGATGAGTTTAGGAAAGTGCGGGAGGAACAGCAGGAGGAACAGTAATGGCTAAACAAACAAAAAAAAGTGCCAAAACCAAAAAGGCAAAAAAGAAAGCCCAGCCTACTGCTGAGCAGCTTTTGAAGCGACAAAAACAGGCATTCAAACGAAAAATCCGTAATGTTTTTACTGGTGCTGGTTTTAAATATATTCCTACTAACGATCACGAAATGTACATAGGACATCGAAGGATTGAGGTGGATTCTCTTTTTATTTATGAGAATATCTGGTTAGTATGTGAGGATACCGTTCAAACTACCAATATCAAAGAGCATATTCGGACGAAAAATGAGGCGGTAGGTGAAATAAGCAGTCATTTTGCAGAGTTTAGAGATAAACTCATAGAATTATTTCCCGAACACGAATCCGTTTTGACGAAGTATAATCCTGACCGTGTAAAGCTGTTTGGCTTGTACATACCGCAAACAGATCCTCTTCTGACAGAGGATGACTATGTATTGTTTAATAGCTTGAAGTTTGTTTTGCCACAGACATTTAGTTACTTCAAATGGATTGTTGACTGTATAAAGAATTCTGCTCGAAATGAAATTTTTCGTTTTTTAGAGTTGAAGAGCAATCAAATTGGAAAGGTTTCAAGTGGTAATGCAACACAGAATATCGTAGCGCCTATTATCTATCCGCGAGAGTTTACTGGTATTACTGATAAAGTTCGTGTGGTTTCATTTATGATGTCGGCAGAAGATATGCTACAAACATGTTATGTGTTAAGGAAAGACAATTGGGAAGATTCCATCTGGCTATATCAACGATTAATCAAAAAGGTAAAGATAAAGAAGATACGAGAGTTCTTGGAAAAGAAAGGTGAGGCGTTCTACAACAATATTATTGTGGCTTTGCCCGATGACATTGCTTTTAAGGACGGATCTGGTCGTTATGTTAGTATAGACCAAATTAATGATCTGGAAAGTAATTGTGAACTTGTTCTTTCTAAGGAAATGAACAGCATTTGCGTTATTGATGGTCAACATCGCATTTTTGCACATTATGAAAGTGGCGTTGACTCAAAACAGGAAAAGCGAATTTCTGAGTTGCGCCAACAACTACATCTGCTTGTTACTGGCTTAGTATTTGATAAAAGTGTACGCCCGGAAGAGCGCGCACGGATTCAAAGTGAGATATTCCATGACATCAATTCGAACGCAACAGCTGTTCCTCGGACGGTTTTGACCCAGATTAAACGTATTAGAAATCCGATTGATGATGAGAGTATTGCACAGTCTGTTATCGAAGCACTGAATAAAGAGGGTATTTTCCGAAATATGCTTCAAATTTCTGCTCTCGACAACGCAAAAATCAAGACTGCTTCTATTGTACGGTTTGCATTGCGCTATCTTGTAACGGTCACTCCTGCAGACGGAAAGCAAAGTTTGTTTAACTATTGGAATGGTGATAAGGAAGCGTTGTTAGCTGTGGATGATGTTGCACTTCGAGAGTATGTAAAGTTTTGTGCAACTGTTTTGCGTGAATATTTCGGGGCTGTTCGTAAAAATTACAGAAAATATTGGGATGATGGCAACTCAAAGCTTCTTTCTGTTATATCGCTCAATGGTTTTATTATTGCTTTAACACGACAGTTGATAACGAATGGAGTCAGGGATTTTGCTTTTTATGACAGCAAGTTCAGCCAGTACGATATCGATTTCTCTGTAGAAGGTTTTAAATATACATCGAGCCAATACCGGAAATTTTCGAGTGAGATACTTGAAAAAGCATTTGGTATACCCAAGAGCGAATTGGAGAATATGTAAAAAAGTGGCTGCACTGAATGTACAGCCACTTTTTATCGAACTCTAAAAACAAAAGATACAGGAAGGTGAACCAGCGAAATATTTAGTTTTCCATATAGGCTTTTGGTAAATTCGTTGCAAAAATCGACATCGGACAATGATTTTTCAATGCTGTTAGCAAGTGCTTCGATGGTTGAAAATAGATTATCAGGGATGTTACCGTAGAAGTACAAAGATTTACCGTTTTTTGCAACAGAATATAATTCCATTATGTTTTATCACTTCCTTAAATGCTCATGTTCTTATTAAGATATGATGCGCTTAGGTGGATTAGAATATGCAAACTACGGTTAATTAAATACAAGGGCTTGCAGTTTATACGGCAAGCCCTTGTATTGTTATTATGGGGCGTGATTCATTGAGCTCGCGAAGCGTGCGAAATATAAACCATCCATTTGACGGGGAGAATGATTTTCAGTGTAGATACTCTAGAAATAACCATTCAAATTTCTCAGCCTATATGAATGTATCCCTACGTGATTTTGGGTTCCAAAACCAGAGTATTTGCTCCATATTCTGACGTTTAATACGCATTTTATGGAGCTACAGCACACAGAATTTAAATGTTGAAATTGAATATTGCAATTTTCAAAATCCAATTGTTCTCATCCCGATAAAGTGCTAAAATATATATAATGACTTTATTGATTACACAGAAAATGGAGGCAAACCAATGGCTGTTAGTTACGATAAATTATGGGTAATTTTAAATGAACGTGAAATGATGAAAACAGATTTGATTAGAGCTGCGAAAATCAGTACCAATGCAATGGCGAAGCTCGGAAAGAACGAAGATGTTCGTGTGGGTGTGCTGGTTAAAATTTGTGAGACTTTGGATTGTAAATTAGACGATATCGTAGATATTGTTTAGCCGTAAATCTGGGAAGAATGATACATAACATTTGATGTAATGAAAAGGAGTGCAAATATGTCGGAAGATAAGAGATGGCAATTTGAACTTGAGGAATATATCCGGCAGGGTGAGCCGGAACAGGCAGAGAAAAGTGAAGCATGGCAGATTGCAATTGGTTTGCAGCAGGTAGATGGACTGAAGACTTCTGCATATTTGTTGGATACTGCCAAAGAGCATATCGAAGGTAAAATCAGCATTGATG
>JAZQMU010000022.1:0-12314 GCA_045543595.1 Faecalimonas sp. | reverse complement strand
TCACAGAACGACATGGCTACGATCCGACTTTGTTGTATTAGATGCGGACCTTGCAGGTGCAACTAAGACAGGTATGTTTAAGAAAGAGTTCCCAGAACGCTTTATTGATTGTGGTATTGCTGAATCTAATATGATGAGTGTTGCAGCAGGTATTGCAACAACAGGAAGAGTGGCATATGCAAGTACGGTTGCTATGTTTGCAGCAGGAAGAGCATTTGAACAAGTTAGAAACTCAATCGGTTATCCACATTTAAATGTTAAGATTGGTGCAACACACGCAGGAATCTCTGTAGGTGAGGATGGTGCAACACACCAATGTAACGAAGATATTGCACTTATGAGAACAATTCCAGGCATGGTAATTATCAATCCTTCAGATGATGTTGAAGCACGAGCAGCAGTGTTTGCAGCATACAAGCATCAAGGACCTGTATATATGAGATTTGGTCGTTTTGCAGTTCCTGTAATTAATGATCATGAAGGATATGAATTCGAAATCGGAAAGGCAATCAAACTTCGTGAAGGTAAAGATGTTGCAATCATCGCATCAGGTCTTACAGTTGCTGGATCATTAGAAGCAGCTGAGATGCTTGCAGCAGATGGAATTGATGCAGCTGTAATCAATATGCACACAATCAAACCATTAGATGAAGCAGCAATTTTAGAAGCTGCAAAGACAGGCAAGATCGTAACTGTAGAAGAACACTCAGTGATCGGTGGTCTTGGAAGTGCAGTATGTGATGTAGTAGCAGAACAACAGGCTGCAAAAGTTATGAAGATTGGTATTAACGATGTTTATGGCGAATCAGGTCCAGCAGCACAGTTGATTAAAAAATACGGCTTAGATGCTGAAAGCATTTATAAGAAAGTAAAAGAATTTGTTTAAGATTTAAATTTTGCCGGTTTTAGCATGACTAAGTCGCGGAGACTTATCGTGTTAAAACCGGTTTTTTTGATAGGAGAAATCATATGAACGCAAAGCATATATTGGAAAAAGTAGATCATACATTGTTGACACAAGGAGCTACATGGGAAGAAATCAAAGTGATTTTAGATGATGCCATTTCATATGGGACAGCATCTGCATGTATTCCGCCTAGCTATGTGAAGCAGGCAAAAGAGTATGTGGGAGACAGATTGAAAATCTGTACCGTGATCGGGTTTCCAAATGGCTATATGACAACTGCGACAAAGGAATTCGAGACAAAAGATGCGATTGTAAACGGCGCAGACGAAATTGATATGGTGATCAATATTGGTTGGTTGAAGGACAAGAAATACGACCTTTTAGAAAACGAGATCCGTGTGTTAAAGGCGGCATGCGAAAGCAGAATCTTAAAGGTGATCATTGAGACGTGTCTTTTGAAAGATGATGAGAAAGTGAAAATGTGCGAGATTGTGACAGCAGCGGGAGCAGACTATATCAAAACATCCACAGGGTTCTCCAAAGCGGGAGCTACTTTTGCGGATGTGGAACTTTTTGCGAAGCATGTTGGCGCAAACGTTAAGATAAAAGCAGCAGGTGGTATTTCCACTTTGGATGATGCAAATGAGTTTATGAAACTTGGAGCAGACAGACTCGGAACAAGCCGAATCGTAAAAATTGTGAAAAATGAGGCGGCATCCGGATATTAAAGATAGAAAGGAGCGAGGCTTGATGAAAAGATATGAACGTGTATTTGTGATCGTACTGGATTCCCTGGGAATTGGTCCTATGGCTGACTCAGAAAAATATGGGGATAAAGACGTCAATACCTTAGGGCATATCGCAAAGTCAGTGGATGAGTTCAAAATTCCAAATCTGCAAAAACTTGGAATAGC
Source organism: Faecalimonas sp. (assembly GCA_045543595.1). Taxonomy (GTDB): domain Bacteria; phylum Bacillota; class Clostridia; order Lachnospirales; family Lachnospiraceae; genus Faecalimonas. Next base: position 10,493 of record JAZQMU010000022.1, on the reverse strand, counting down.
GAATTTGCTTCCACTAAATGGTGTTCCAGCAGTGGAACGTCCTCTTGGGTATTATGCAAAACTGAATGAGAAAAGTGCCGGAAAAGATACCATGACTGGTCATTGGGAAATGATGGGACTTGAAGTTACCGCTCCGTTTAAGACATTTTCAGAAAATGGGTTCCCGCCAGAACTGATTTCTGAACTGGAAAAAAGAACAGGAAGAAAAGTGATTGGCAATAAAAGCGCCAGCGGAACAGCAATTATTGATGAACTTGCTGGGGAAGAACAGAAATATGGACATCTGATCGTGTATACTTCAGCTGACTCGGTACTTCAGATCTGTGGAAATGAAGAAGGAATGGGGCTGGAAGAATTATACCGATGCTGTGAGATTGCCAGAGAGCTTACAATGAAAGATGAATGGAAGGTTGGACGTGTGATTGCAAGACCTTATGTGGGGAATAAGGTTGGTGAGTATAAGCGAACAAGCAACCGACATGATTATGCCTTGAAACCATTTGGAAAAACAGCCCTTAATGCACTCAAAGAACATGGGTATGATGTGATTTCTGTTGGGAAGATTTTTGATATTTTTGACGGGGAAGGAATCACGGAATCAAACAAATCCAAATCTTCTGTGCACGGAATGGAGCAGACCATAGAAATTGCCAAACGCGATTTTACTGGACTTTGTTTTACGAATCTGGTGGATTTTGATGCCCTTTGGGGGCATCGAAGAGATCCAAAGGGATATGCAGAAGAAATAGAAAAATTTGATGTGAAGCTGGGGGAATTGTTGGAACTCTTGAGAGAAGACGATTTGCTGATCCTCACAGCAGACCATGGAAATGACCCGACATACACGGGAACAGATCACACAAGGGAGAAGGTACCTTTTGTGGCCTATTCAAAATCTATGAAAGGCTATGGGAAATTGCCAGAGGAGGAGACGTTTGCAGTAGTAGGTGCTACGGTAGCTGATAATTTTGGACTTGAGATGCCAGAGGGAACGATCGGAAGATCACTTCTTGGCAGTTTAGAGTAAGACAGGAGGAGACTTATGGGAAAAGTGTATGATAAAGTGCTCAAATGCTATGAAAGTGTAAAGGCGAAAGTAGAGTTTCAGCCAAAGGTGGCTTTAATTTTAGGTTCAGGACTGGGAGATTTTGCGGAAACTATCGAAATCGTATCCACATTGGATTATAACGATATTGACAGTTTTCCTGTTTCTACGGTGTCAGGTCATAAAGGGAGATTTGTTTTTGGGTATGTAGGTGAAGTGCCGGTTGTGATCATGCAAGGGCGTGTGCACTATTACGAAGGTTATCCGATGCAAGATGTGGTACTCCCGATCCGACTGATGAAGATGATGGGAGCAGAAATATTATTCCTCACAAATGCTGCAGGCGGAACAAATCTTGGATTCTCAGCGGGAGATTTGATGATGATCACAGACCATATCAGCACTTTTGTACCATCACCGCTCATCGGAGAGAATATTGAAGAATTTGGACCGAGATTCCCGGATATGAGTGAAGTGTATGACACAGATCTTCGCGAAATCATCGCGAACAAGGCAAAAGAATTAGAGATACCATTGCAGCAAGGTGTGTATGTGCAATTGACAGGACCAGCTTATGAAAGTCCTGCTGAAATCAAAATGGTACGGCTTTTAGGAGCAGATGCTGTAGGAATGAGCACGGTGTGCGAAGCGATCACAGCTAACCACATGGGAATGAAGATTTGTGGAATTTCTTGTATCACAAATCTTGCGGCTGGTATGTCTGATAAAAAACTCAGTCATGAGGAAGTAAAGGAAACTGCTGACAGAGTAGCAGTTTCGTTCAAGAAACTTGTCACAGAGACAATTATAGAAATTGGTTTAAAGAACTAGGAGAACTTAAATGAGTTTGCAATTTATTATGGGACCTTCCGGGTCAGGAAAGTCCCATTATTTGTATCAAAAAGTAACAGAAGAATCCCTAAAACACCCGGATAAAAACTATATCGTTCTTGTGCCAGAACAGTTTACCATGCAGACCCAGAAGGATTTTGTCATGGCGAGTCCAAATAAAGCGATCATGAATGTGGATGTTCTTAGTTTCAATCGTCTTGCTTACCGCATTTTCGAAGAAACAGGAGAAAGCAATCACGTGGTTTTGGATGATGTGGGTAAGAACTTCGTCATTCGAAAGATTGCAAGTGACTGTGAAAATGAACTGAAGGTGCTGGGAAGCAACTTGAAAAAGACAGGTTATATCAGTGAGATCAAATCGATCATTTCTGAGTTTACCCAATACGATATTCATGCAGAGGACTTGGACCGCATGCAGAAAAGTGCAGGAGAACATACCAATCTTTATTATAAGCTGGGTGATGTGAGACGGGTTTACGAAGGATTTCAAAACTATCTGCAAGAAAAATATATTACGGGAGAAGAAGTATTGGAACTTCTGTGTCAAGCTGTGCCAAAATCGAAGATTTTGAAAGACAGTGTTGTTGTGCTGGATGAATTTACAGGATTTACACCGATTCAAAATAAACTGCTCAGGGTTCTCTTGAAAGTATGTGAAAAAGTCATGGTTACCGTGACAATGTCAAAAGGAGAGAATCCATATGTGTATACTCATCCGTATCAGTTATTTGGCATGAGTAAGAAGATGGTGACTTCTCTTGTGCAAATTGCAAAAGAGGAAAAAGTGGAACTTGATGAGGAAGTTTATCTTTATGGCAGACCACTTCCGCGTTTTAAAGACAATGCTCCTCTTGACTTTTTAGAATCACATTTGTTCCGTTATTCGAAGGAAAAGTATGAAGAGGAACAGAATGCGGTGCAAGTTTGGTGTGCAAGAAATCCGCATGGTGAGATTGATTTTGTTGCCCAACAGATTCGTCATATGATCCGTGTGAATGGATGGAGCTACAAAGATATTGCGATCATAACAAGCGACCAGGAGGCTTATGCCAATCAAGTTGAAAAAGTATTTCAGAAATATGAGATCCCGTTTTTTATGGACCATAAGAGAAGCATTTTATTAAATTCTTTTGTAGAATTTTTGAGAAGTCTTCTTGCTATGGTGGAACAGAACTTTACTTATGAAAGTGTATTCCGCTATCTGAAGTCAGGATTCAGCGGATTTACAATGAACGAAATTGATATTTTGGAAAACTATGTGGTGGCCATGGGAATGCGTGGTTATACGAAGTGGCAGGAAAAGTGGATCCGAAGATCCAGAACGATGGAAGAAACAGAACTGGCCGAAGTTAACGATATTCGTGCCCGTTTTGTGAGTAAAATAGAAACAGTAACAGAAGTGTTGAAGCGTCGCAGTAAAACTGTGTTTGACGTAACACAGGCACTCCATGATTTCTTTTTGCAGGAAGAGATTCAAAAGCAAGTGATGAGACAAGAGCAGCTGTTTGCTGAACAAGGGGAACTTGCGTTGGAAAAAGAGTATGCACAAGTTTACCGAATCGTGATCGAACTTTTTGAAAAGTTTGTGGATCTTCTGGGCGAGGAGAAACTTGCTCTGAAGGAGTTCTGTGAACTGTTAGATGCTGGTTTGGAACAGGCAAAAGTAGGAATCATCCCGCCTAGCATGGATCAGGTTATGGTGGGTGACGTGGAGAGAACTCGTTTGAAAGACATTAAAGCGTTGTTTTTTGTGGGAGTCAACGATGTGTTTATTCCAGGAAATGCTCGAAAGGGTGGGATTATTTCAGAATATGACCGCGAAAAATTTGCGAAAGATGGTGTAACACTTGCACCAACAGCAAAGGAAAAGACATTTATCCAGAAATTCTACCTTTACCGCGTTCTTACGAAGCCGACAAAACAGATGATATTGACCTACAGCAAATCATCTACAGAAGGTAATTCTTTGAGACCAGCGTACTTAATACAAGATATTTTAAAATTATATGCAAACCTGAAAGTGAACGATGCGGCGAGAACTTACAAAGAAATGGAACTGACAGCAGAAAGCGGGATGACTTTACTTGTGGAAGGTTTGCAGCAAAAGGAAAAAGGACTTACTTTGGAATGGCAGGAGTTATACACATGGTATAAGGCTAATCCGATTTGGGCTGAGAAGATACAACAAGTGGTGGAAGCCGCTTATTATGAAAATCCGAAGGAAATCCTTACAACAGAGGCGGCAAGAAAACTTTATGGAGATATACTGGAAAATAGTGTGACCAGACTGGAAAAATTTTCAAGCTGTGCGTATGCACATTTTCTTGCTTATGGACTTCGTCTCCGTGAACGTGAGGAGTTCAGATTTCAGGCAGTGGATATGGGGAATTTGTTCCACGGTGCTTTGGAACGTTTCTCTAAAAAATTAGAAAAAGAAAAATACACTTGGACGTCCATATCGAAGGAACAGGCTGAGAATCTGATCGAGGCAAGTGTGGAAGAATGTATCATTGATTACGGTAATACGATCCTCTACAGTTCGGCCCGTAGCGAGTATGTGATCAAGCGATTAAAACGTATGATGAACCGTACGGTCTGGGCTTTGAAAAAACAATTGGAAAATGGAGATTTTATACCAACAGGATATGAGGTTACCTTTGGCGGTATGAGTCAGATTTCATTGAGTAATATTGAACTGGATGACCTGGGCAAAATGCGGTTATATGGAAAGATTGATCGGGTGGATGTCTGCGAAGATGATGAAAATATATATGTGAAGATCATCGATTACAAAACAGGTGAAAAGGCATTTGACTTGGGTGAACTTTGTCATGGACTCCAGATGCAGCTGGTTCTTTATATGAATGCAGCCATGGAACTGGAACAAAAGAAGCACCCAGAAAAGAAAGTGATTCCAGCAGGTTTGCTTTACTATCGCATGAAGGACCCGATTGTAGATAAGGTGAAAGGTCAGGAACTGATAGAGGAAGCAATTTTGAAAGAATTGCAGCCAGACGGTATGGTAAATGAATCTCGCGAAGTTCTGAACCATTTTGAACATGATGTTGTGAAAAACTATCGCAGTATTCCAGTGTCATTAAATAACGATGGAAGTATTTCAAAGAAATCCAAAGTTTTGACAGAAGAGGAATTTGCATTGATTTCCCAATATGCAAATCATCATTTGAAAGAAACTGGAACCAAGATTTTAGAAGGAAATATTGAAATCGCACCATTTGAAATGGGCGACCGTACAGGCTGTGACTATTGTCCGTACCATGTGGTTTGTGGTTTTGATGGAAGGATTTCGGGATTTGATTATAAGCATCTTGAAAAACTGAATAAGGAGGATGCTATCAGGAAAATGAGCGAGGAGGTGGATTCATGGCAATAAGTTTTACAGACGAACAGCAAAAGGTAATTGACCTTAGAAATCGCAATATTCTGGTATCAGCTGCGGCAGGTTCTGGAAAGACGGCTGTTCTTGTAGAAAGAATTATCACGAGACTTACCAAGGATCCAGCTCCGATCAATGTAGATGAACTGTTGATCGTGACATTTACAGAAGCGGCAGCAGCGGAGATGAAGGAGCGTATCCAAAATGCTATTGAAAAAGCTTTGGAGGAAGAACCTCACAATACACATCTTCAGCAGCAGGCAACATTGATACATCAGGCGAAGATAACCACGATCCATGGTTTTTGTCTGTCTGTAATCCGCGATTATTTTCATACGATCGATCTGGATCCTGGATTTCGGATTGCAGAAGATGGAGAGTTGAAATTATTGAAGCATGATGTGGTAGAAGATCTGATCGAATCCTATTATGCAAAAGAAGAGGAAGATTTTCTGCGTTTCGTAGAATGCTTTGCGGCGGGAAAAGACGACAGAAAACTGGAGGATATTATTCTTCAGCTTTATGCATTTTCCAGAAGCCATCTTAATCCAAAGAAATGGCTCGGGAATTGCGTAGATCAATATGATATAAAAGATCTGGAGTCATTGGAACAAAGCCCGTTTGTGAAGATGATCATGGACGAAGTAAAGGAATGTTTGAAAGAGTGGCATGAAGTTTTAGAATTTGGAATCGCAGTATGCAATTCTGATGAAGGACCAGCCGCTTACAGAGATGCATTGCTTGCAGACCAGCTTATGTTTTCCAGATGGTCGAAAATCGAAAACTTCCGTGAGATGCAGGAAGCTTTTTCGGAAGTGAAATGGACAACACTTGCGAGAAACAAAGATAAGATCGTTTCAGAAGAAAAGATAGCACTTGTAAAGAGTGTTCGCGATGAAGTGAAGAAGTCTGTAGATAAGATGAAAAAGCAATATTTCTTCGATAGTGCGCAGGAACTTCAAAGGGATATGCTGGCAACCAGAGAAAATATGGAAGTGCTGGCTAAGATGACAAGTGATTTTACGGATGCATTTTCACAAAAGAAGAGAAGCAGAAATCTGATCGATTTTGAAGATATGGAACGATTTGCACTTGAAATTCTTACGGAAGAACAAAATGGAGAATTTGTTCCTAGTTTAGTTGCACAGGAATTGCAGGATAAATATGAAGAAATCATGATCGATGAGTATCAGGACAGCAACCTGGTGCAAGAAGCGATTTTGACCAGTGTATCTAGGGTGTCGAAAGGTGTCCACAATATTTTCATGGTTGGGGATGTGAAGCAGAGTATTTATAAATTCCGCCTTTCAAGACCAGAACTTTTTATGGAAAAATTTCATACCTATAGTCAGGATGACAGTGAGAAACAGAGAATCGATCTTCATAAGAATTTCCGAAGCAGAAGAGAAGTGCTGGACAGCACAAATTTTGTGTTTGAGCAGATCATGACGGAAGCCTTTGGCGGGATCGCTTACGATGATAAAGCTGCTCTTAACTATGGCGCAGTGTATGAAGATAAGTCGGAAAATGAGACGGAAGTTTTGTTTTTTGCTGAAAATGATCTGGTAAAACAAGAAAGTATCGAATTGGAAGCCAGAATGATCGCAAAACGCATCAAAAGATTGGTTGGAAGTCATCAGGTTTATGATAAAGCAAAGGATATTTACAGGCCAGCGGAATATAAAGATATTGTGATTCTTACCAGAACGCTTGCAGGATGGACAGATACATTTGCAGAAGTTCTTGGTGAGGAGGGTGTGCCAACTTATACAAGCTCGAAAGAAGGATATTTTCAGACAAGAGAGATTAAACTCGTGTTAGATTATCTGCGTATTTTGGATAATCCATATCAGGATATTCCGTTTACGGCAGTATTACGCTCCATGTTTGCAAATGTTACAAATGAGGAGCTGGCTTTGGTCAAAAGTGATACGGATGAGAAGTCTATTTATGAAAGTATCAACGCTTATATGCAAGATGGACAAGATGCACATATAAAAAGCAAACTGCAGGTGTTTATAAAACAATTTGCAAGTTTTCGGGAAAAAGTTTCATACACTTCCATTCATACACTGTTGTGGAAAATCATAGACGAGACCGGTTATGGAGATTATACGGCAGCTCTTCCAGGCGGAAGTCAGAGAGAAGCTAATTTGGAAATGCTGCTGTCAAAGGCAGAAGCTTTTGAGAAAACAAGTTACAAGGGATTATTCCACTTTGTTCGCTACATGGAACAGCTTCATAAATATGATGTAGATTACGGGGAAGCGAATCTTTCTGATGAGACCGTGAATGCAGTGACTTTGATGAGTATTCATAAAAGCAAAGGATTGGAATTCCCGATCGTGTTTGTGGCAGGTCTTGGAAAGCAGTTTAATACCATGGATGCAAAAAGCAGTATCGTGGCACATCCTGAGCTTGGCGTTGGACTAGACGCAATTGATGCAGTGCAGCGAACGAAGATAGCTACGCTTTTAAAGAAGGCAATCCAGAGAAAAATTGTTTTGGAAAATGCTGCTGAAGAGATTCGCATACTTTATGTTGCTATGACAAGAGCAAAAGAAAAATTGATCTTGACTGGTACAGTGAAAAATTTGAGAGATCAGTTATTGAAGTGGGTAAAACTGGAAACACGCAGTCAGGTACAATTGTCTTATGGGGATCTGACAAAGGCAAACAGTTATCTTGACTGGATCCTTCCTGCGTTATTTAGAAACAAGTGTCTTGCAGATTTGTTGGAAAAATACGAGGTTTTCACACCATTTATCAATCCGCTCTTTTCGAGAAAGGTGCCAATACAGGTTTCAAGTGTGTTGATGGAAGATCTGGAAATGTACACTGTGGAAGAACAGCTGCATCAGGATATTTCAAAGTATATTTTGGAGCATTGGGACGTGGATACTGTCTACGATGAATCGTTAAGAAAACAGATTCAGGAGCAGTTTGCTTATCATTATCCGTGGAGCGAAAAACAGAAAATAAAGCAAAAATTATCTGTTTCAGAATTAAAGAAACGTATTTATGATGAGGAAATGGGCGAGGAAGTATACAAAGAGGAAGTTGTCTTTCCGCTACTTCCAAAGTTCATGCAGGAAAAAACGGGCATGACAGGAGCGCTTCGCGGTACTGCTTATCACAGATTGCTGGAGCTTCTGGATTTCACAAAGGTATACGATGCGGAATCACTGAAACAGGAGATGGGGCATTTTGTGGAGAAAGGTCTGATGGAAGCAGACATGGCAGAATGTATTGATCTGCAAGACATTATGATGTTTTTGGATTCCAGTGTAGGAAAGCGAATCAAAGCAGCATGTGAGAATCAAAAGTTTCATCCGGAACAGCCTTTTGTACTTGGAATTCCTGCCAGTGATGTTTACGGAGAAGTGGGAACGGATGAGACGTTGTTAGTGCAAGGGATCATAGATGTTTATTTTGAAGAAGAGGACGGCCTGGTTGTCTTGGATTACAAGACAGATAAGGTATCAGAAGCAAAAGAACTGGTGGAAAAATATCATGCACAGTTGGAATACTATGCAAAAGCTTTAGAACGTCTGACAGGAAAAAGAGTAAAAGAAAAGATCATTTACTCGATAACACTCCAGAAAGAGATAGAGGTGTGATATGGAAAAATGGATATGGGTTTATGTTTGCCTGATTAATATCATTACTTTTCTGGTTTATGGTTTGGATAAGTGGAAGGCAAAACGAGACGGATGGCGTATTCCGGAAAAGACGCTGATTCTGCTGGCTTTGATCGGAGGGTCTGTAGGGGCTTTTGTAGGAATGCAGGTTTTTAGACATAAGACAAAGCATATGAAGTTTGTTGTCGGTGTGCCGTTTATCTTTGTTTTGCAGATAGCTCTTATCTGGTTCGTTTCTACGAGGTGACAGAATAGAATATAAAAAAATGGAAATCCTCTTTTATAGAATGAAAGGGGATTTTCTATGTCTAAAAATAAAAAGAAAATGCGATTAGAAGAACTTACGCCCGAAGAAAAGATGAAATATGAGATTGCAGAAGAGCTAGGTTTGCTTGACAAGGTAATGAACGAGGGGTGGAGAAGTCTCTCTTCCAAGGAGACAGGAAAAATCGGAGGAATGGTCTCTAAGAGGCGCAGGGACATGAGTGTTGAAAAGTAACTCTTTTTCTGCTATAATTCTCATATCTGGGGGGAATTTGTACAGGTGGAATTATGCAAGAAAAAGTTCAAGTGTTAGGAATCGAACTTGATAATTGTGCTGCAAAAGAGGCTATGAAGCGAACTGTTGATTACATGCAGATGGAAAGACTGAACGTGGTCGAGATGATTACAATGAATACGCTCGCTCACTTTCAGGCGATAGAAGAAGAAAAGAAGGTTTTTCAAACTTTTGATCTGGTGTTTCCAAGCGACAGGGGGATTTTGCAGGCAGTTGGAATTGAGGACGAACGAAGACTTCGAGATGTAGATGAGTTCTTGTTTATCAAGATGGTCATCCGTTATCTTCAAAAGAATAATGTTCGTGTGTTTTTACTTAGTCAGAGTGAGATTTCAAGACTTCAAATGGAAAAATACATTGAGGAAGAATTTGAAAATTTAAATATTGTAGCCAGTACTTCTTTGGAAGAAAGAGTAAGTTCTGATGATATTCTCAATATGATCAATGGTGCAGAAGTAGAGTGTGTACTTTCTACGCTTATGTCACCGGTGGAAGAGTATTTTATATCTCGAAACAAAGCCTTGATCAACGCAAGGGTTTGGTTGGGATTTGGAGTACTGCTAAATGATATGAAAAAAGAGAAAAAAGGCTGGGAAAAACTGCTTGTAAAAATGTATCGTCGAATTTTGAAGAAAGAAGTCGAAAAGAAGAAAAAAGAAATATAATATTGTGAACAATGACAGTGTCGAAATGTTAGCATATTTAACAAAAAAAATGAGGAAATGCGTAAAAAAACAGCATTTCCTCTTTATTTTTTTGGAATTATGCATTAATATGAAGAAAGATATAAGGATTTTGGATTTTTGGAACAAAAAAGTTTTGGGCAAAATGCATATATAAGTCAGACGGAGGAAAAAACATGATATCGAACCAAATACTTCAAGATACGATTGATGGATTAAAAAGCATCACGAGAATTGAAATGTGTGTGATGGATACAGAAGGGAAGATGGTTGCAGGCACAGGGGTTGATGCCAGTGACTGTGCAGTGGCAGTTCG
>JAZQMU010000021.1:0-3019 GCA_045543595.1 Faecalimonas sp. | reverse complement strand
CTGCGAATGGATCGTAAAACACACCCCATCAGAAAGCGCTGTGGCACCGTTTACATCAAAAAAGCCAGGGCGGATCTGGAATCCCTCTAGCGTATCTAATGGAACCATGTGTTCAAAATATGTTGGTGCTTTCATAGAGTACCTCCAAGGTGTAATAATTGAAAACATTGTAACATATTTGCCAATGTGATACAATAAAAGACGTAAAAATTACAGCGGAGGATGAAAGATGCAAAATTTTGTTTATTATGCTCCAACAGAGATTATTTTTGGAAAAGATACTGAAAAACGAGTGGCAGAGGCAGTGAAAAAATGGGGCGGTTCCAGAGTATTTATCGTCTATGGGGGCGGTAGTGTTCTGAGAAGTGGACTCTTAGAACGTGTGAAAAATGAGTTGGATCAGGCGAAAATTGCTTATGCAGAACTTGGTGGAGTAAAACCAAATCCAAGATTATCACTTGCTGAAGAAGGCGTAAAAAAGGCTTGTGAGTTTGGTGCAGACTTCGTGCTTGCAGTAGGTGGAGGAAGCGTCATTGACACGGCAAAAGGGATTGCTATCGGCACGTGTTATCCGGATGAAAATTTGTGGGATATCTGGACTAAGAAAGTAAAAGTAGAAAAAGCACTTCCAGTGGGAAGTATTCTTACGATCGCAGCGGCAGGAAGCGAGATGAGCAGTTCTGCAGTACTTACCAACGAAAAGACTGGAAAGAAAACTGGACTTGGAACAGAACTGAATCGACCAAAATTCGCAATCATGAATCCGGAATTGACTTACACACTTCCAAAGTATCAGGTGGCATGTGGCGTGGTAGATATTATGATGCATACATTAGAACGATACTTTGCTCTTGATTCAGGTTCTCATATGATGACAGATGAGATTGCAGAAGGACTTCTTCGAACAGTCACAGAAAACGGCTTGAAAGCCATGGAAGATACGACAAACTACGACGCTATGAGTGAGATTATGTGGTGTGGAAGTTTATCGCACAACGATATTACAGGTCTTGGCATTGGAAGAGACTTTTCAGTGCACAAATTTGGTCATGAACTCAGTGCAATGTTTGATGTGGCACATGGTGCCAGTCTTTCAGCAATGTGGGCTACCTGGGCGAGATATGTATGTGAGACAGATTTTGCAAGATTCAAACGATTGGGTGAAAAAGTCTGGGGCTTGCAGATAGAAAATGAACGAGAAGCAGCATATGCAGCAATTGATGCGACAGAATCATACTTCAGAAGCATTCATATGCCAACATGCATTGGAGATTTGGAGTGCGGTGTACTTTCAGATGAAGTGTTGAGAGAGTTGGCAGAACGCACAACCAATTATGGAAAGATCAAGATTGGAACATTTAAGCCAATCGAAACAGAGGAAGTTTACAATATTTATAAAAATGCAAATCATAAATAGCAAGTGGAGGAAGACGAGATGTTATTTTTAAATAAAGAAGATATTGCAAAATCGGTAGATTTGAATGGGATGATGGATACGATAGAAGAAGCGTATCGAATTTTTGGGTCGGGAGCATTTTATATGCCACACAGACCTACAATTATGCACGACAATGTGACAATTCTTTATATGCCATGCTTTACAGATGAAAGTTTGGGAACAAAGATGCTTACAATCTGCCCGGAAAATTCAAAACTTGGGTTACCATCGATCGATGGTCTTGTGATCATGAACGACAGAAAGACAGGGAAACCTCTTGCAATTTTAGATGGACAATCGGTAACAGCATATCGTACGGGGGCAGTCGCAGGTGTTGGTATTCGTCATTTATCAAGAACAGATTGTAAATCAGTTGGTATTGTAGGAGCGGGGACACAAAGCTTCCATGCAGCACTTTATGCTTGCGCAGCCAGACCAATTGAAACCGTATATGTACACAATCACAGTGACCGAGATCTCACAGACTATTTGTGCAGATTGGAAAAAGCCATTGATAATCCAGGAGTAAAAGTGGTACAATGTAAAACGGTGGAAGAACTCGTAAAGAATAGCGATATTATTTGTACAGCAACTCCTGCAGAAGCACCAGTGCTTCCAGCAGATAAAGAGTTATTAGAAGGAAAATGTATCGTTGCTATCGGCTCTTACAAACCAACAATGCGCGAGATCCCTGATACGATTTTTGAATTAGTTGATAGTGTTTATACAGAATTAGAGTTTGCTTGTGAAGAAAGTGGTGATCTTAGTCAACCATTGGAAGCAGGAATTTTGACAATGGACAGAGTGAAATTAATGCATAATCTTTTGGAAGAGGGGACAGCACCAGATGAACTTGCAAAGAAAACAACATATTTCAAATCAGTAGGAATGGGACTTTTTGATCTATGCATTGCAAATAAATTAATGAAAGATGCCGGGGAAAAAGGCATTGGTCAATTGATCAAGGCTTAGTCCGGAAAAGATATAAAAGAAAAGGAGATTTTAATCATGAAAGTAGTTTCAACAGAAAAAGCACCAAAAGCATTAGGGCCATATTCACAAGGATATGTACACAACGGAATGTTCTACTCAGCAGGACAAATCGCAATCAATCCTGAAACAAATGAAGTAGAAGCAGTTACAATTCAAGAACAAACAGAACAAGTTTGTAAAAATCTTGCAGCAGTTTTAGAAGCAGCTGGAACATCATTTGACAAAGTATTAAAAACAACATGTTTCTTAGCAGACATGGGTGACTTCGCAGCATTCAACGAAGTTTACGCTAAATATTTTACATCAAAACCAGCAAGAAGCTGTGTTGCTGTAAAAACATTACCTAAAAATTTACTTTGCGAAATCGAACTTATCGCAGTAGTAGAAGAATAGGAAGTGAAGAAAAATGTCTGAACAAAACACAAATTCATGCTCACCAGAAAATTGTTCCACATGTCCATCGGCAGGAAACTGCCCAAGTCAGAAAGTGGATATGAGAATTGCGCCAAATGATTACACACACGTGAAAAAAGTGATCGGTGTAGTCAGCGGTAAAGGTGGCGTTGGTAAATCTATGGTGACAGCTTC
>JAZQMU010000020.1:0-7282 GCA_045543595.1 Faecalimonas sp. | reverse complement strand
TTTTTGCGAATACACGCTAACCTTAGTTGTTAAGCGACAATCTCGTCTATTCCCACTCTATTGTTCCAATTGGCTTTGGTGTGAGGTCCATAAGAACTCTGTTGATACCTGGAACTTCATGTGTGATTCTGTATGTGATGTGATGAAGGATTTCGTATGGAACCTCTTCAATTGTTGCTGACATAGCGTCTTTTGTATTGACAGCACGAATGATTGCTGGCCAACCTTCGTAACGGCTTTCGTCTTTAACACCTACGCTCTTAATGTCTGGTACTGCAATAAAGTATTGCCATACTTTTTCAGCAAGACCATTCTTGTCGAATTCTTCACGTAAGATAGCATCTGCTTCACGAAGAGCTTCTAAACGATCACGAGTAATAGCACCTAAACAACGTACGCCAAGTCCTGGACCTGGGAATGGTTGACGGTAAACCATAGCATGTGGTAAACCAAGTGCTTCACCAACTACACGCACTTCATCTTTAAATAAAAGTTTAAGTGGTTCAACAAGTTCAAATTGGAGATCTTCTGGAAGACCGCCTACATTGTGGTGAGATTTAACTGCTTTCTTACCTTCAGCTGCTTTGAAAGATTCAAGAATATCTGGATAGATTGTTCCTTGAGCTAAAAATGTAATATCTTCAAGTTTTCTTGCTTCATCAGCGAAAACTGTAATAAATTCTTTACCAATAATTTTACGTTTTGTTTCTGGATCTGAAACACCTGCTAATAATCCTAAGAAATGATCTGTTGCATCAACGTAAATAAGGTTAGCATCTAATTCATCTCTGAACATCTTGATAACGCTTTCAGACTCATTTTTACGCATTAAACCATGATTAACATGTACACATACTAATTGTTTGCCAATTGCTTTGATTAAAAGTGCTGCAACAACTGAACTGTCAACACCACCTGAAAGTGCTAATAAAACTTTTTTGTCGCCAACTTGTTCTCTAACAGCAGCTACTTGTTCTGCAATAAATGCTTCTGCAAGTTCTGGAGTAGTGATACGTTCCATTGTATCTGGTCTTTTGTTTGAATCCATAGTTCGTCCTCCCATTATATGTTATGACTTTAGTCATAAACTTCTTAATATGTCTCTAACAAAGTAATTATAAAAAAAATTTTTTTTCAGGTCAATTATTTTTCTTGATATTTTTCTTTCAATTCATCAATTGTTGTGCTGTAAAGTTTATTTTGCTTTTGTTGAACTAATGTTTTGCGAACACTTTCTTTTACTTCATCAAATGAAGCAACTGAACCTTCGTTTTTACCTTCAACCTTAATTAAATGGAAACCAAATTGTGTTTTTACTGGTCCTACTACTTGTCCAACTTCTGCTTCGAAAGCTGCTTGTTCGAACTCAGGAACCATTTGTCCTCTTCCGAATTCACCAAGACTTCCTCCTCTTTGTCCTGATGGACATGTTGAAAATTCTTGTGCTGCTTCTTCGAACGCTTTACCGCCGTTTACGATGCTGTCTAAGATTTCTTTACATTTATCTTCGTCTGCCACTAAGATATGTTTTGCGTTTACAGTTGGCGCTTTTTCATAGTGTGCTTGATTTTCATCGTAGAAAGCTTTCATTTCTTCTTCAGAAACTTCCACTGTTTTTAATACTTCACGCATAGCCATTTGTGCTAAGATATCTCTCTTTGCATTTGCGATGATATTATTAAATTCTTCTGTTTCTTCTAATTTTAATTCTTCCCCTTTTTTCGCAAATAAATACAATGCAACTAATTGTTCTAAGCATTGTGCTTTAAATTGAGGGTTAGAAAGATAAGATTGTTGTTCTCTAGGTAAACCTTGTACAAAAAGGTCAAATTGTTCTTGTGTAATTTCTTCGCCGGCTACTACTGCCAAAACTTCTTTGCTCATTTTTTATCTCCTTTTATATGTAAAATACAGAATAAATAATACTACTCTTATTTATGTTTTTCAACACCATTCTTTTGGCAAATATCATTTAAACAACATTTGTCACAATATGGATTTGTTCTCGCTGTACAAACTGCCCTTCCATGATAAACAAGGCGGTGACAGAAGTCATTTCCTTCTTCTGGTGGAATGATCTTCCAGAGTTCCATTTCCACTTTTTTCGGTTCCTTGATCCCGTCTACAAGCCCCATACGATTTACAAGGCGAATACAATGTGTATCTGTTACGATTGCTGGTTCACCAAAGACATCACCCATGATCAGATTGGCACTCTTTCTTCCAACACCTGGAAGTGCAAGAAGCTCATCAAATGTCTTTGGAACATTGCCGTCGTATTTATCGCGCAAAATCTTCATACATGCGCTGATATCTTTTGCTTTGCTGCGTCCCAATCCACACGGACGGACAATTTCTTCAATCTTATCCACATCCGCTGCCGCCAAAGACTCCACATCTGGGTATTTCTCATATAATTTTTCCACAATGATGTTCACACGCTCGTCTGTGCACTGCGCTGCGAGGCGCACACTTACGAGAAGTTTCCACGCTTGATCGTACTCTAAAGAACACTCAGCGTCTGGATATTCATTGCGAAGACGCTCTATAATTTCTAATGCTAATTTTTGTTTTTTTGTTTTTGCCATGTTTCCATCACCTTTTTTGTAATCAAAATCGCCACTGTACTAGCAATGATCGCCACTACAATTCCACCAAGTATATCTGTTGGATAATGCACACCAACATACATTCTTGAAAAAGCAATCATAGTTGCCAACACCACTGCAGGCACACCCAACTTCTTTGGTAGCATATGGAATAATACCAGTGCTGCTGAAAAAGATCCACTTGTATGACCTGATGGGAACGAGAAACTTGATGGATGTTTGATTAAGGTAACAATTTCCGGGTTCACATTAAATGGTCTTATTCTTCCAAAAAAATCTTTTAATGTAAGATTTGTCATACACGCATTAATCGCCAGTGAAAGTAACACCGTAATTCCAACTGGACGCGTCTTTTTAAAAATGAGAAGCGCAATACCGATAGCAATCCACAAATAACCACCGTCACCAAGATGAGTGATAAATACCCAAAATCCATCTAATGCTCCTCTAAGATTTTCTTGGATCCACAATAAAATCGATGCTTCAAATTGATTCATACTTTTCTATCCATCCTTTCCTTCCTCTGCCTTTGAAGAAACCACTGTTTCTTCTATGTTTAATTGACTGATCGCATTGCGATACCATAAATTGAACTTTAAATTTGTAATGTTCCCATTCCATGATGGTAAATGGATGTTCCTCCATAGCAATAATTCTTGTATTGTCTTTCTCATAGAATGGATATGTACCACCAAAGCCTTTTCTTCGCATATCATCTGCAATGGCAGTTCTAATATTCTCTATTTCCTGAGCAATCTCAACACCATATTCTCTCGTTGGATATTCTAGTGAAGCCGCTTCCACTTTGCTCCATATCAGTTCATAAAAATCTTCTCTCTTATTTGAAAGCAATTTGCGACTAAGCAAACGATATAAAGAACGACTTGGAAATTTTTCGTACAAAGAAATCCATCTCACAAACTCCTTATCTCTTGCCTCTTCTGCAAACTTTTTCGCCACATGAATACCATTATATGTCTCAGGATACATTTCTTCCAAAGATTCATGTATCGGTGACCACTCGCGAAATGGACCAAACTCTATCAGCGGTAGTAATTCCATTTCCTTCTCATTACAGCTCCACTCACCCAGATACATATACTTATCATAAATCGTTCCGATAATATAAACCAATTGCCTCCAATGCTCTTGACCTTCCACCCAGAAATGACCAATCTCATGATACTGATAAAATTTCACATTCTCTTCTATATTTTCAAAATATAAAGTAAATGCGTTCTCATTTCCCTGACGTACTGCCAGAACATATCCATTTTCACCTTCGGCCAGTTGCATATCTTGTTTCACTTCTGTATCGTGAAGATATTCTCCTACCAAACGACAATTCTGGAGAGTCAGATAATATTCCAAGGCATCATTCATCATATACGGCACATAGTAATCTATTCCTGTTTCTGTCTCAAATGGGCCACAAAGTTCAAATACCTGATGTTCGAAGATTTCTCTCAGTCTGTCAAAAGATTGCATCATATCTGTTTTCTCACAATCGTGTATTCGTCTCCAAATTGATAATATGGACAATCTCGAAATTCACCTTTCACAAAGCGGTACATTTCATCTTCATCCAAATTCTTCGTACAGACAAAATATTCATACTCTTCATCATACTCGTAATTCATACAAGTTTCACAATTTGTCATAATCTATCCTCTCTTCCAAATGCGTGCTTCGTATGGCTTCATAATCTTCTCTGCCTCTTTTTCCGTACCATAAACCATATAATAGTTACTTCCAGCCGCATGAGATTCCTGATACGAATCACTCAAGTTGCAATCAATAATAAATTCATCGTTTCCGTATTTACGTTTATAGACAAAACGATCCTTCTGGCTGTTCAGCACCTCAAATGTACCATATACCAACGCTTTCTCTGTTTTTCTAAGTTGGATCAATTTGCGGTATTCTGCCACCATTCCATAATCGATATCCTGCTTCAGATCTGCGTGACATGGATTCACTGTCTTATTCCATGGAAGAAGAATTCTCGTATGCTCTCTTGTTCCAGACACGATAGTTTTAAAGGCTTCCTCAGGACTCATTTTTTCACAAAATTCCTTGTAATATCCTTTTGCTTCCACATCCGTAAGCTGTTCCATAGACGTAAACTCATAATTAGTAAGTCCCATTTCATCACCTTGGAATACAAACGGTGTTCCCCTCATGGTGAACTGCAATACTGCAAGGAGCTTTCCAACTTCCTGACGATGTTTGTTTTCAGGGTCCACCTTACTAAGCATTCTAGGATTATCATGATTGTTATAGAAAACAGACATCCAGCAGTTGTTGCCATAATTTGTCATCCAGTCGATCATGTAATCACGATAATAATTCAAATCATATTTATAATCATCAAAACGGACATGTCCTGGTGTTTCCAAGTGATCAAATGAGAAGATCATATCCAACTCTTTTCTTTCTTCTCCAGTCAACATCTTACCCATCTGAATACCAACACCTGGTGTCTCCCCAACGGAAAAAGCTCCATGAGGCTCGAAAGCTCTCTCTCTTAATTCATGCAAAAATTCATGAAGTCTTGGACCGTAATAGTATTTCTCAATCCCAGGATATCCCATAAGAGCACCGATTGCTTCATCACCATTTGGCAATCCCGGTTCCTTGGAAATGTAGTTGATCACGTCCATGCGGAATCCGTCAACTCCTTTATCCAGCCACCAATTTACCATATCTGCGACTTCGTCGCGAACCTCTGGATTTTCCCAGTTGAGATCCATCTGTTTCTTTGAGAACAAATGAAGTGCCCACTCGTCAAGCTTTTCATAATAGTTCCAAGCTGGTCCAGCAAAGAAAGATACCCAGTTGTTTGGTTCTTTTTTACTTCCATCATCTTTGCGGAAATAGTAATAATCATGATATTTGGATGTCGGATCTTCTAACGCTTTTTTGAACCATTCATGTTCATCGGATGTATGATTCACCACCAGATCCATAATAAGACGCATACCCTTTGCATGCACTTTTTCAAGAAGTTCATCAAAGTCCTCCATCGTTCCAAATTCCTGCATGATCTTACGATAATCACGAATATCATAACCATTGTCATCGTTTGGCGAGTCATAAATAGGTGAGAGCCAGAGAGCTGTCACCCCCAATTGTTGCAAATAATCTAGTTTTTCAATAATACCCCTGAGATCTCCAATACCATCCCCATTTGTATCATAAAAACTTCTTGGATAAATCTGGTAGAAAACAGCTTCCTTCCACCATTTTTCAGTAATAGGACCATCACCTTTCGCTGGCTCATCCTTTTCTGTATTGATCAAGTGCACAACCGATTCAAATGCCTCTTTGCTCAGCCACTTTTTCGCAATCTTCGCTATCGTGCTAAGTTTCAAACGTCTTACGATTGGATTTGTAATCACTTTTTCTGAAACACCCACTTGTAACAATACTTTATAAAAGGCATCATGCCCTACAGTTGTGGCATAGACATCTCCTATTCGACTTTCCATTGTAATCTTTTTTCTTTTATCGTTCATGATGAACCCCCATACAATTCTACTATCTTTGTATTCTATCATATTTTAGAGAGTAAGAACAGAGTATAATACTTCTCTAAAACGGAGAAAGACCATCGCAAATACGATGGTCTTTGAAGGATACATGTCTTTGTTTGTATTAGTTAGTCTCTACTAACTTAAGTCCATTTTAACTAATTTTTTTAGATTTGTCAATATTTACATAAAAAAAAATATGTGTTAAACTATGATTATCTAAAAAATGCAGGAGGTATATTATGAGAATTACAGTAAATGAATCTGCTGAGAATTACTTGGAAACAATCTTGATGCTAAGTGAAACTCTTCCAGTTGTTCGTTCTGTAGATATTGCCACTGAATTAGGCTTCAAGAAATCAAGTGTCAGCGTTGCTATGAAAAACCTTCGCGAGAAGGAACATATCACGGTAACGGATGCTGGCTTTATATATTTAACAGAAACTGGACGACAGATTGCGGAAATGATCCGTGAAAGACATCAGCTTTTATCTTCATGGCTTATTCAATTAGGTGTTCCTGAAGAAATTGCATCCGAAGATGCATGCAAATTGGAACATGTACTTAGTTCTGAGAGTTTTGAAGCTATTAAAAAGCATGCCACAGGCAAAATTTAAGAGAGGCAAAAATTGCCTCTCTATTTCTTTTCCTCTGCCAAAAGTGCTGCGCCTAATGCCCCCGCGTATCTGCCAAATTCTGTTGGCTGTACCTTTCTCATCAATTTTCTCGTCAACACTTTACAGAAATACTCACTATGACTTAATCCTCCAGTAAGGATGAGTTGTCCCTGCAAACTCTTTCTTTGCGCCAATTGTGCAACTTTTCCAGCAACGGAGTCCACTACTCCAGCCGCAATATCTTCTCGTTTTTTCCCTTTTCCGATGTGACTGATCACTTCGGATTCTGCAAAAACTGTGCAAAGCGAACTTATTGGAACTGAGATTCCAGTTTCCGCCATATTAAACAATTCCTGCAAAGTGACACCAAGGCGATTCGCCATGATTTCCAAAAATTTCTCTGTTCCTGCAGAACATTTATCATTCATCAGAAAATCTTGTACGATTCCATTTTCAAGCAAAATGACCTTTGTATCCTGTCCGCCTACATCTATAATTGCGCAGTTATCCCCAGCAAATTCTT
>JAZQMU010000019.1:0-16313 GCA_045543595.1 Faecalimonas sp. | reverse complement strand
TTTCAACAGTCTTTTTCAACATTACGCTAAGTATTAGGCTTGACATAAATATACATTTTTTTGAATAAAATCTAAAAAAACAATGGTTAAATTTATGAGACAATTTTTATATTCAATATTCTTATTTTTATTATTCTTTTTAATGATCCTTTTTCCAGGCAAAACTTTTCACGGTGCTTATAACGGTCTCATGCTCTGGTTTGAGACTTTACTTCCAACATTACTGCCATTTATTATTTTTTCGAATCTTTTAATTAAAACAAATTCTGTTCACTTTCTTTCCAAACTCTTACATCCTATATTTCGAAATTTATTTTTTGTTTCCCCTGCCGGATGTTACGCTGTTTTGATCGGTTTTTTATGCGGATATCCTATGGGAGCAAAAGTGATCAATGATTTGATCTTGTCAGAACATATAAGCATCCAAGAAGGAAAATATTTACTCTCATTTTGCAATAATACCAGTCCCATGTTTATTATTGGTTTCGTTGTATCTCAATGTTTTCATGATACTTCCCTTATTTTACCAACTATACTCATTCTTTATTTAAGTCCTGTTTTATGTAGTTTTTACTTTCGAAAAAAATACAGAATACCCTCTTACCGTTGCATAACTCACACGAATCATTTTTATAAATTCAAATTTAATTTTGCTATTATGGATCATTCTATTATGAACGGTTTTGAAACAATTACCAAGATTGGCGGATATGTGATTCTATTTTCTATCTTATTTTCTATGTTAGAACTGTATCATTTAACATTATTACTCCCTTTTTTGGAGATTACAAATGGAATTCCATGTCTGATAGATTACAACATTCCTTTTTTCATCAAGTATACCGTAGTCTTGTCCGCTATTTCCTTTGGCGGACTCTGTGCATTGGCACAAACTAATTCCATGATACAAGATTCCAAACTTTCTATTGTTTCTTACACAAAAGAAAAGCTGATTACCACAATGGTAACCAGCTTACTTGCCTTATCATATGCTATCTTTATTCTTCAATAAGATCTACGCCAAATTCAGCTTCAATTCCACGATCTGATTTGTCTGGAATTTCTAATTCTGCACGGTTTGTACGAACGATGTCATAGCATTCACGAAGTGAATTAACTAAACTGTCATACTTTGTTGTATAGCTGTCTAATGTATGTCCGATAATACCTTCTGCAGTAGCCATTAAATCATTAGTATATTGCATTGCTCCAATACGAATATCATTAGCGTCATTTGTTGCATTGTCAAGAATTTGTTGTGCTTGTTCTGTAGCTGCCATTACGATGTCATTAGCTTGTGCATATGCTCTTTGCATAATTTCATGTTCGCTTACTAATTCGTTTGTATGGATCTGAGCTTCTTCGATCATGCTTTCAGCTTTTGCTTTTGCATCTGCAAGGATCGCATCTTTATTAGCGATGATCTTTTGGTAACGTTTGATTTCATCTGGAGTTTTCATACGTAATTCACGTAATAATTCGTCCATTTGATCTTTATTTACGATAATTTTAGTTGTAGATAATGGTTGGAATTTACAACTATCAATATATTCTTCAATTTCTTCAATAATTTGTTCAATACGACTGCTCATATTTATACTCTCCTTTTTTCTTTCATCTTTTCTGTTACTTTTTCTGCCACAAACTCTGGGACAAACTGTGAAATGTCTCCATCAAAACTTGCAACTTCTTTTACTGTTGTGGAGCTCAAGTAAGAATATTCCAAACTTGTTGTCATAAACATAGTCTCAACGTCAGGATTCAATTTTCTGTTAGTCTGAGACATCTGTAGTTCATATTCAAAATCTGTAATTGCTCTTAAACCTCTTACAATTACATTCGCTTCCATCTCTTTAGCAAAATCGATCAACAATCCTTCGAATGTTACAATTTTTACATTATCCAAGTCTTTCGTTGCTTCACACAACATTTTAACACGTTCTTCGACAGAAAACAACGGAATTTTTGCTTTATTATTCAGAACACCGACAACCAATTCGTCTACAATGGATGCGGATCTTTTTATAATATCAAGATGACCATATGTAACCGGATCAAAACTTCCAGGATAGATTGCTCTCACCATAATCTATACCTCTCTTTCTAAAAAAACGTGTTTATTTGTCTTATACTTCTTCTCTTTTATGATTTCAAATCCTAGTTCTGAGGCGTAAGAAAAGTCAGTCGCTAAGGAAGCCTCAATAATGATCGTCCCCTCTTCAGACAATAGATTGGACATACTAAGATACTCTAGTACTTTCTTTTCCAACAGTTGATCATATGGAGGATCCATGAAAACGAAATCATACTGCTTTGAATTTTCGATTCTTTTGAGAGCACTGATCACATCAGTCTCATACACTACTGCTCTGTCAGCAAGCTTTGTAAATGCAAGATTATCTTTGATACACTTTGTAGCCTTTCTATTCTGTTCCACAAATGCTGCATGTGCTGCTCCTCTGCTAAGAGCTTCAATTCCGATAGCACCACTCCCGCTAAATAGATCAAGGAAATTACAATCAGCCAAAGAATTAGTAATCATATTAAATAAAGTTTCTTTGATTCTATCTGTGGTAGGACGTGTATCAAGCCCTTCTATTGTTTTCAATTGTAATCTTTTTGCTGTACCTGCAATTACTCGCATATATTCACTCTCTTTACTAAAAATTCGTCGTGTACATTATAAAAGTATATGTGAAACTTGTCAAATAAAATAAGAACTGTCATCACACAAATTGTGTAATGACAGTTCTTTCATTTTCACTATTTACCTGACATTTGTCTTTCTTGTTGTTCGATCATTTTCTTAACCATATAACCGCCAACAGAACCATTTTGTCTAGATGTTAAATCTCCGTTATAACCATCTGATAAAGGTACTCCAAGTTCACTTGCCACTTCATATTTAAATTTGTCTAATGCTGCCTTTGCTTCTGGTACAGCAGCTCTGTTTGATGAACGACTTGCCATGTTCATTTCCTCCTCATTCACTAAATAACTTTTTGTAACTTTTTGTTACAATGTTAGTATGTGATATAAAAAAAATCATACACTAGCAGTTCTTTCATCTTTTTACAAATTTATCTATAACGTATTTTCAATCATCCCTTCTTTCAGATAGAACTTAAGATAATTTTTTAAATTTTGATTTTCTTCCAATTCTAGATTCGGATCTCTTTTCATAAGCTGAATAGCCGCTTCACTTGCTTTTTGTAAAATCTTAGCATCTTGAAAAACATCACCAATCTTAAAATCTAAAATACCACTTTGACGGATACCAAAAAGATCACCAGGACCACGCATTTTTAAATCCTCACTGGCAATATAAAATCCATCGTTAGATTTATTTAAAATTTCCAGTCTCTCTCTCGTATCTCTTGTCTTTGACGGACTCATGAAGATACAATACGATTGATATTTTCCTCTACCTACTCGTCCACGAAGCTGATGCAGCTGTGCAAGACCAAATCGTTCCGCATTTTCTACCATCATAACTGTCGCATTTGGAACGTTAATTCCTACCTCAATCACTGTTGTAGAAACTAAAACCTGAATTTCATTTCGAGCAAATCTCTCCATAATGTCATCTTTTTCCGCTTGCTTCATCTTTCCATGAAGATACGATACTTTTATTTTATTTCCAAATTCTTCCTGAATTTCTTTTGCATAATCTATCACATTTTCTGCTTCCAGAAATTCACTATCTTCCACCATTGGACAGACAATATAACATTGTCTTCCTTCAGCAACCTGTTTTCTTATGAAATTGTAAGCAGTGTTACGATAAGATGTATCTACAACGCAGTTTTTGATAGGTAATCTATTTGCAGGAAGTTCATCGATAACCGATATATCAAGATCTCCATAAAGTATGATTGCAAGTGTTCTCGGAATCGGAGTTGCGCTCATAACTAAAATATGCGGTGTTGTTCCTTTTCCAGCAAGCATTTCTCGCTGTTTAACTCCAAATCTATGCTGTTCGTCTGTAATCACTAATGCAAGATTTTGATATTTTACTTTTTCTTGAATCAAGGCATGTGTTCCTATGATCACTTGAACTTCACCTGATGAGATTTTTTCGTAAGCTTCTCTTTTTGCTTTTACTGTCATTGACCCAGTAAGAAGTTCAACCTTAAGAGGGATATTGTATTGCTCAAACATTTCCGTGATTGATTGATAATGCTGTTTTGCGAGCACTTCTGTTGGTGCCATCATTGCTCCCTGATATCCATTCATACCTGCAAGGATTAGTCCCAGAATAGCAATAATCGTCTTCCCTGAACCAACATCACCCTGAATTAATCTCGACATTACACGATCACTGCTCATGTCTGCTTTTATTTCTTTCCAAACTTTCTTCTGAGCGTCCGTAAGTTCGTATGGAAGCTGATGAATCACCTTATCTGCTACACTAATATCTTCAAATACAAACTGATTTTTACTCTTTTCGTTGGATTCCTTTAATTGTCGGAGTGCTAATATAAAAACTAAAAATTCTTCAAAAACCAATCGTTCTCTGGCATGAATATACGCTTCTTTATCATCCGGAAAGTGAATCTGACGAACAGCATAATTATACTCTGCCAGATGATTATCTATACGTATTGATTTTGGAAGATATTCTCTTTTCAGATCCAGACCATCTACGGCCTGTCGCATAGCTTTAACGATCATATTATTGGAAAGACCTGCTGTAAGCGAATATATTGGCTGCATTGTCTCCGCTTTTTTATCGTAAGTTGCACTTGGATAAAAGATTTCAGGCTGTTCCATGACAAGACTGCCTTTACGATTAATAACACGTCCGCGAAGTGTGATCACGCCACCTTTGCTCAAGGTATTCTTTAAGAAAGGCATACGGAACCATACCGCTTTCATTGTGCCTGTAAGATCCTTAACATAAATACTTGTAATCTGCAGGTTTCTCACCGTTGTAACCTGCACCTTTCCATAAATATTCCCCGTAACAGTAACAACTTTTCCTTCCTCAATTTCACCGATTGAAACTGGCGATTCATAAATATCGTACTCTCTAGGATAATAATGAATCAGATCACCCACCGTGTTAATATGAAGTTTTTCAAACAGTTTTTCTGTCTTTTCTCCTATTCCTTTTAGAGAACTGATCTTTGAATATTCGTTCATAACTCCTCTTACCAAAAACACGGAAGATTTCTCTTCCGTGTTTAAATTCTTTATTCTACTGCTAAAACGTAATAGTAAATTGGTTGTCCACCCGAATGTACATCGATATCAACATCTGGATAAAGTTCTTCAATTTCTGCTGTTAATGATTCTGCATCTTCTTCAGAAACATCTGCACCATAATAGATACTAATCAACTCAGAATCTTCGTCGACGAGTTCTGCCAACATATCCTTTGTTGTTCCTGCAATATCATTACCTACTGCAAGAATTCCGGCATCACCGATACCCATGATGTCATCAACATGAATTTCTTTACCATCAATCACAGTATCACGCACTGCATATGTTACTTGACCTGTCTTTACGTTTTGAATTGCTTCAAGCATAGCTTCTTCGTTTTCCTCTACGGTCATATCTGGCACAAAATTAATAATTGCTGTGATACCTTGAGGTACTGTCTTTGTAGGAATAACGATTACTTCTTTATCTTTTACTAAAGATTTTGCCTGATTCGCTGCAAGTGTAATATTCTTATTATTAGGGAAAATAAATACCTTTTTCGCATTTACTTCATCAATTGCATTTAACATATCATCTGTACTTGGGTTCATTGTCTGTCCACCTTCGATGATATAGTCAACACCAAGTTCTCTGAAAATATTATTTAACCCTTCACCGATTGAAACTGCAATAAAACCAAATTCTTTCATCTCTGCTTTAGCTTTCGCTTTTTGCTCTTTTGCAAGTTTTTCTGCATCGCGGATTAATTTTTCTTCATGTTCTTCACGCATGTTATCAATCTTCATACGAGAAAGCTGACCATATGTTAATGCTCTTTGAATTGCAAGACCAGCATCATTTGTATGAACATGAATCTTAACGATATCATCATCAGCTACACATACGATAGAATCACCAATTGATTCTAAGAATGCTTTGAAATCTAACTCGTCAGCATCTGTAAATTCTTTTTCTGTCATGATAATGAATTCTGTACAATATCCAAACTTGATTTCTGCATTTGTCTCTGCGCTGATCTTAGTTGCATTCACTGATGTACTAGGTGAAATACGGCTGTAATCTACTTCTTTTCCCATAAATGCATCATAGCATCCTTTTAATACTTCGATAAGACCTTGCCCACCTGAGTCAACCACACCTGCTTCTTTTAAAACTGGAAGCATCTCTGGTGTCTTCGCTAACACTTCTTCACCATATTCAATAACTTGTGGAATAAATTCTTCTAAGTCATCTAATGTTTCAGCAAGTTCCAATCCTTTGTCAGCAATTCCTCTTGCAACAGTTAAGATTGTACCTTCCTTTGGTTTCATAACAGCTTTATATGCTGTTTCCTTCGCTTTTACAAGTGCTTCTGCAAGTGTAAGCACATCGATTTCGTCAACTTCTTTAATAGCTTTAGTAAAACCACGGAAAAGCTGAGATAAGATAACACCTGAGTTACCACGTGCCCCACGAAGTGAACCTGATGAAATGGCCTTAGCTAATTCAGTCATAGTTGGATTCTCAAGAGCTGCTACTTCTTTTGCCGCAGCCATAATGGTAAGTGACATATTGGTTCCAGTATCTCCATCTGGCACTGGGAAAACATTTAATTCATTAATATATTCTTTTTTAGCCTCAATGTTTGCAGCACCTGCTAAAAACATTTCGGAAAGCATTTCTGCATTAATTGTTTTAGTTGCCAAAACAAGTTCCTCCTTAACTAATCAATCACTCTTACGCCTTCGACAAAGATGTTGATTTTTTCTACTTCCATTCCAGTAAATCCTTCTACTTTGTATTTTACAGTGCTGATCAAGTTTTCGCTTACTGCTGAAATACTTACACCGTATGCAACGATTATATGGAAGTTAATTGTAATTTTATTGTCATCTGAAACTTCAACCTGAATTCCATGTGTCAGGCTTTCTTTTTTAAGCAATTTTACGAGACCGTCTCGCACACTAACTGCAGCCATACCCACGATTCCAAAACACTCAACCGCAACAGTACCTGCATATTTAGCAATAACTTCTGGATCAACTGTAACGATCCCTAAGTCTGTTGTTATAGTTCCTTTCATATCTGTTCCTCCAATTTAAAGATATAGATATTCATACTTTTCACGTACTAACATATTCATTATATACTCTTTTCTCAAAATTTACAACAACTTTAAAATCCTTATTTATTTTATAAAATAAGTACTTGCAAATTCATTGTATTTCTGTTAAAATAACTTATGTTGTGAGTCTGATATGAATTATTAATATCGTTAGGAGGTGCAATCATGGCTAAATGTGCTATTTGCGAAAAGGGTGCTCACTTCGGTAACAACGTAAGTCACTCTAATAGAAAAACATCTAAAATGTGGAAATCAAACGTAAAATCTGTTAAAGTTAAAACAGAAGGTGGAGCAAAGAAAATGTACGTATGTACTTCTTGCTTAAAATCTGGTTTAGTAGAACGTGCTTAATTTTACGAATGAATAATAAGTTCTTGCAGTCATGCAAGAACTTTTTTATTTCTCAAAAATAAAACGAAGAATCCTATTGGACTCTTCGTTATTTTTTATAAAAATTGTTATAGACTTTTCCTCTGCTAAGTTCTACGTTTCTAACCTCAGCGAGTTCACTTACTGTCAGGAACTGATAACCCTCTTCCTGAAGTTCTACGATCATCTCCTTGATTGCCTGAACTGTCGTATCATAAATGTCATGCATCAGAACTACATCTCCATCTTTGATCGTCTTTCTGATTTCATTTTTAATCTTTTCTACATCTCTGTATTCCCAATCTAATGTATCTAACGACCACAAGATTAAAGGTTTATCAGCAATCTCTTTTACTTTATCATTATAAGAACCGTAAGGAGGACGAATGCAAGAAGCTTTTTGACCCGTAATCTCCTTGATAGCATTATGAGTTTTTTGTATTTCGGAATCTACTTCTCCATTACTTCCCTTGGTAAGCTGCAGATGATTAGTCGAATGATTACCTAATTCACAGCCAATCTCCAACATCTTCTTCACTTCATCCGGATACTTGCTGACTTTTGATCCAAGCATAAAGAATGTCGCTTTTGCACCATTACTTTCTAAGAACTCTAAAAGTTCCATAGTGTAAGCGCCTGGACCATCATCAAAAGTAAGTGCTACGACAGGTTTTGTTGGATTGTAAAGATTCTTTTCTTTATCAAACTTCCCATCGTCTCCAAAGTAATATGTTCTTTCATCAACAACTTGTTCCCCTACAAGATACTCGTTGTTTTCTCCAAAGTAATATGTATCATCTCCTATATCATGCCAGCCTTCTGCATAAGAACCATCCAAAAGTACAAACATTTTTCCATCCCAGTCACCATGTTTGCTCTTCACATGCAAATGACCATCCTGCATCACAAGGTTAAACTTCTTATACCATTTCTCTTCATACTTTTCTCTTAGTTCTTGATTCAAATCTACGCTGATTAGATAATCACCTTCTTTGGTGAAATCAGCATTGGGTTCAGCCACATAACCCATACCATTATTAATATCATCAATGAACATTTCTAATGTGTATTTATTTTTTCTGTCTAATATAACCTTCCCAAAATCAACGTCACAAGTCGCCGAAACCTTAGCTCCTGGAAAAGACTCATCCTCACGCATCTCAACATCAGAAACTGAAACTCTTACAACCGGCAAT
This sequence comes from Faecalimonas sp., assembly GCA_045543595.1. GTDB lineage: Bacteria > Bacillota > Clostridia > Lachnospirales > Lachnospiraceae > Faecalimonas. The sequence continues at coordinate 7,475 of JAZQMU010000019.1, read as the reverse complement.
TCTTTTTCGCGGAATATTAACACAGCAAAAAGAACAAGCAGGGCTAATGCAATTATTACAAGCCCTGCTCTTAGTACACGTTTATATCTATTTCTTTTACGTCTACGAATAACCATTTTTTTCATCTGTTAGTTCCTCATAATAATTTATCCATATATATTATAAGGGAAATGAAACATTTATGCAATTATTCTAACCTTTAAAACTTCATTAACTTCATTAAGTTTTTTCGTAACATCTGAAGAAACTTCGTTTTCAACGTCAATCATTGTGTATGCGTATTTGTTCTTACTCTTATTTGTCATGTTGGCAATGTTCATTCCTTCTTCTGCAAGGATTGCTGTGAATTGACCGATCATGTTTGGTACATTTCTATGTAAGATCGTAATTCTATGATGTTCTCCTTTGAATCCCATCTCACAGTTTGGATAATTCACTGAATTGTTGATGTTACCATTTTCAAGGAAATCGATCACTTCTTTTACCGCCATCTTCGCACAGTTATCTTCTGATTCTTCTGTCGATGCTCCGAGATGTGGAATAACAATGGCATTCTTAACACCTGCGATGATTGGATTAGGGAAATCTGTCACATACTTCTTAACAGCGCCTGTCAGTAATGCATCAACCATATCTTCTTCATTCACAAGTACATCTCTTGCGAAGTTAAGAACAACCACATCTTTTTTCATTAAGCTGATCGCATTTTTATCGATCATACCTTTTGTTGTAGGTGTTGCTGGCACATGGATTGTGAGGAAATCACATTCACGATACAGTTCATCTACTGTTTTTGCATGATGGATATGTCTTGACAATTTCCATGCTGCATCTACAGAAAGATATGGGTCATAACCATATACATCCATTCCCAAATGGAAAGCTGCATTGGCTACAAGAACACCGATTGCTCCAAGACCAATTACTCCAAGTTTCTTTCCTTCAAGCTCATGTCCTGCAAAAGCTTTTTTAGCTTTTTCTGCTTGTTTTGCAATGTCTCCGTCTTCTGTATGGTCATTTACCCAGTTGATTCCTCCAATGATATCACGAGATGCCATAAGCATACCTGCGATAACTAATTCTTTTACACCGTTCGCATTTGCACCAGGTGTATTGAATACTACAATCCCTTCTTCTGCACAGCGATCAAGTGGAATATTGTTAACACCTGCTCCAGCTCTTGCGATTACTTTTAATTCTGGAGAAAATTCCATATCATGCATAACTGCACTTCTAACTAAGATAGCATCTACACCATCTGGTGTTTCACTTCTTACAAATTCATCTTTAAATTGAGACAACCCAACGTTAGCAATTGGATTTAAACAATGATATTGATACATTTTATAAGTTCTCCTCTTCGAATTTCTTCATAAAAGCTACCAATGCTTTTACGCCTTCTTCTGGCATAGCGTTATAGATACTAGCTCTCATACCGCCCACACTTCTGTGACCTTTTAAGTTTTCGAAGCCTGCAGCTTTTGCTTCTTTTACAAATTTTGCATCCATATCTGCATCACCTGTAATAAATGGTACATTCATAAGAGAACGGTCTTTCTTTTCAACTGTTCCTTTAAATAACTTGCTTTCATCTAAGAAATCATAAAGAATTTTAGCCTTTGCTTCATTTCTTTCTTTCATAGCTTCAAGCCCGCCCATTTCTTTGATCCACTTGAACACTTTGCCACAAATATAAATTCCATATGCTGGTGGTGTGTTATAAAGTGAAGCTGCATCTGCATGAGTTTTGTACTTTAACATAGTAGGTGTAAATTCAAGCACATCATCAGTGATCAAATCTTCGCGGATGATCACAATAACAACACCTGCTGGTCCTATATTTTTTTGTACTCCTCCGTAGATGATCGCATATTTACTCACATCTACTGGTTCTGATAAGAAACACGAAGAAACGTCTGCAACGAGATCTTTTCCTTTTGTGTTAGGTAATTCTTTGAATTTAGTTCCATAAATTGTGTTGTTTTCACAAATATATACGTAGTCTGCATCTTCTGAAATTGGAAGATCTGAGCAATCAGGAATATAAGAGAATGTCTTATCTTCTGAAGAAGCAATTTTATTCGCTTTACCGTACTTAGCTGCTTCCTGATAAGCCTTTTTTGCCCATTGTCCAGTCACAATATAATCTGCAACTTTATTTTTCATCAAATTCATTGGAATCATTGCAAATTGTTGTGATGCTCCACCCTGTAAAAACAATACCTTGTAATTATCAGGAATATTCATGAGCTCACGCAAATCTGCTTCTGCTGTTTTAATTATGTCATCATAAGCTTTCGAGCGGTGGCTCATCTCCATAACTGACATTCCTGTGCCATTGTAATCAAGCATTTCTGCTGCAGCTTCTTTTAAAACGCTTTCAGGTAAAACTGCTGGACCCGCTGAAAAGTTATATACTCTGCCCATAACCTATTCCTCCTTCTTTTTATTTATTATTTAAGTCTTCTTCTGTAAACACTTCGCTGATCGCTGCACCTGGAGCCACCATAGGCCATACTTTGTCATCACTGTCGATCTGGCAATCGATCACTACTGGTTTACCAAATGTTAACGCTTTCGCGAAAGCTTCTTTAAATTCATCCTGTGTTGTAACACGGATACCTGTTGCGCCTAAAGCCTCTGCCAATTTTACAAAGTCAACAGCGTCATTCAAAACGGTTGCTGAATATCGTTGTCCGTAGAACAATGTTTGCCATTGACGAACCATACCAAGTACATGATTATTCACAACTACCTGGATGATCGGAATATTGTATCTTGCTGCTGTAGCAATTTCATTCATATTCATACGGAAGCAACCATCACCTGCAATATTAACAACAGTTTTTTCTGGGACACCCATCTTCGCACCAAGTGATGCGCCAAGTCCATATCCCATAGTTCCAAGACCACCTGAAGTCAAGAATGTTCTTGGTTTTGTATATTTATAAAATTGTGCTGCCCACATCTGATGTTGACCAACTTCTGTTGTAATGACAGCATCACCATTTGTCTGTCTGTAGATTTCTTCCACGATAAATGGTCCTGTAAGTACGTCTGGATGATATGTAAGAGGGAATTTTTCTTTGTATTCTGCGATTTGCGATTTCCACTCTGTATGATCTTGCTGTTCTAATCTTTCATTTAAAATCTTAAGAACTGTATCAATATCTCCAGTAATACTTGCATGTGTCATGATATTCTTATCGATTTCTGCTGGATCAATGTCGATCTGAATGATCTTCGCATTGTTTGCAAACTTCTTTGCATTCCCAGTCACACGATCACTGAATCTTGCACCTACAACCACTAATAAATCACATTGACTTACGCCATAGTTCGATGGTTTTGTACCATGCATACCAAGCATCCCTGTATATAAATCACTTGTACCTGGAAAAGCCCCTTTTCCCATCAGAGAATCTGTTACTGGTGAATCTAATTTATTTGCAAATTCTGTTAAAGATTCGCTTGCACCTGATAAAACAGCTCCGCCACCTACAAAAATGAACGGTTTCTTTGAATCTTTAATCATCTCCAAAGCAACTTCAATTTCATTATCATCAATTGGTTTTCGTACAATTGTCTGGTCGATTTCAACCTTTTCATATTCGCATTTATTTGCTGTAACATCCTTTGGAATATCAATCAAAACTGGTCCCGGACGACCTGTCTTCGCAATTACAAATGCTTTTCGGATTGTTTCTGCCAATTTTGTTACATCTTTTACGATATAATTGTGTTTCGTAATCGGCATCGTAATACCAGCAATATCAATTTCCTGGAAACTATCTTTTCCAAGAAGCGACACACCTACATTACATGTGATAGCCACCACTGGAATCGAATCCATGTATGCTGTAGCAATACCTGTTACAAGGTTTGTTGCCCCAGGTCCGCTCGTAGCAAAACAAACACCAACTTTGCCAGTTGCTCTGGCATATCCGTCAGCAGCATGTGATGCACCTTGTTCATGGGAAGTTAAAATATGTGTAATCTCGTCACTGTGCTTATATAAAGCATCGTATACGTTCAGGATTGCTCCGCCCGGATATCCAAATACAGTGTCAACGCCCTGCTCTTTCAAACATTCGATTACGATTTCTGCTCCTGTTAATTGCATATATTATTCTCCTTCTTTATCTTGGGATTTCTAAAACTGCTCCTCTGTTCCCTGATGTTACGAGAGATGCGTATCTTGCAAGATATCCAGTTGTCACTTTTGGCTGACGTGGTTTCCATTTTGCTTTTCTTTCTGCCAAAACTTCGTCAGATACTGCAAGTTCCATTTTATTTTCTGGGATATTGATCTTAATGATATCCCCTTCTTCTACTAAAGCGATTGGTCCGCCAACTGCCGCTTCTGGTGAAACGTGTCCGATAGAAGCTCCTCTTGATGCACCGCTGAAACGACCATCTGTAATAAGAGCAACTGTTGAGCCAAGTCCCATACCTGCGATTGCAGATGTTGGATTGAGCATTTCTCTCATACCTGGACCACCTTTTGGTCCTTCATAACGAATAACTACAACGTCACCTGCTATGATCTTACCACCTTTGATTGCATCGATTGCATCTTCTTCACAATCAAATACTCTTGCTGGTCCTTCATGAACCATCATTTCTTCCACTACTGCTGAACGTTTAACAACGCCGCCAAATGGTGCAAGATTACCTGTAAGAACTGCAAGTCCACCTGTTTCACTGTATGGATTTTCAAGTGGTCTGATAACCTCTGGGTTACGGTTTACTGCATTCGCAATATTTTCACCAACTGTTTTACCTGTTACAGTCATACAATCCAAATGCAATAAATCTTTCTTAGTAAGCTCTTTCATTACTGCGTATACACCGCCAGCCTCATTTAAATCTTCCATATATGTGTGACCTGCTGGCGCAAGATGACAAAGGTTTGGTGTTTTTGCACTAATTTCATTTGCCATCGTCACATCAAAGTCCATTCCAATCTCATGAGCGATCGCCGGAAGATGAAGCATACTGTTTGTAGAACATCCAAGTGCCATATCTACTGTCAACGCATTCATAATTGCCTTTTCAGTCATAATATCTCTTGGACGGATATTCTTTTCTAACAATTCCATAACTTTCATACCTGCATGTTTTGCAAGACGAATTCTTTCTGAATAGACAGCCGGAATTGTACCATTTCCACCAAGTCCCATACCTAAAACTTCTGTCAGACAGTTCATACTGTTAGCTGTGTACATACCAGAACATGAACCACATGTTGGACAAACCTTTTCTTCCATCTCTGTCACTTCATCTAATGTCATAGTTCCTGCAGCGTATGAACCAACTGCTTCGAACATGCTTGATAAACTTGTCTTACATCCTTTTACTCTACCAGCAAGCATTGGTCCACCACTTACGAACACTGTTGGAACATTGATTCTTGCTGCAGCCATGAGTAAGCCTGGCACATTCTTGTCGCAGTTTGGAATCATAACAAGCGCATCAAATTGGTGTGCTAACGCCATTGCTTCTGTTGAGTCTGCAATTAGATCTCTTGTTACTAAAGAATACTTCATCCCTACATGTCCCATTGCAATACCGTCGCAAACAGCGATTGCCGGAAACATGATCGGTGTACCTCCTGCCATAGCAACACCCATCTTAACTGCATCACAAATCTTATCCAAGTTCATGTGACCAGGTACGATCTCATTATAAGAACAAACGATACCCACAAGTGGTCTCTGACGTTCTTCTTCTGTATATCCTAACGCATTAAACAAAGAACGATGAGGTGCTTGTGCCATACCCTTTGTTACTGTATCACTTCTCATCTCTACTTCCTCCTAAATTTATATAATTCAATGATTAATCTCGATAAATCCTATAGGTGATATCATATAACATTTTTCACCATGTTTCAACCCTTTAATTCGTAAAAGTGAAACTTTTTAGAGCGCACTCTGTTTTGTTTTTACAAAAAAAAGAGAAGGTTAAACCTTCTCTTCTAAGTCATCATTATTCTGCTGTGTCAGCTTTTTCAACTTGAACGATTGCTGATTTTTGCATTGGGATACGACAGTTTTTGTTGTTACCAAATTCAACGATAACATCTTCGTCTGTGATATCGATTAAAACGCCATAAAAACCACTTGATGTAAGAACAGTATCTCCAACTTGCATTTCAGATAACATTAATTGAATTCTTTTTTGTTCTTTCTTCTGTGGACGCATTAAGAAAAACCATAATACACCGATAAATACAGCATAAACTAATAAAGTAACTAATCCGGCACCTTCCATTATAAATACCTCCTAAATTTTAAACACTGTGTCTATTCTACACTCTTCCTGACACTTTTGCAAGTTTTTCTTCTTTATATTCTTTATATCTTCCTTGTTCTATGGCTTCTCGGATTTCTTCCATCATTGTATTGTAGAAATAAAGATTATGAAGCACGCAAAGTCTCATGCCAAGCATCTCTTTCGCCTTTAATAAATGTCTAATGTAAGCTCTGCTGTATGTTCTACAAGCTGGACATTGACAACCTTCTTCAATTGGACGCTCATCCAATTCATATTTGGCATTGAATAAGTTGAGTTTTCCATGATTTGTATATACATGTCCATGTCTTCCGTTACGGCTTGGATATACACAGTCAAAGAAATCAACACCTCTATCAACTGCTTCGAGAATATTAGCCGGTGTACCAACTCCCATAAGATACGTTGGTTTTTCAACAGGAAGATGTGGGACTACCGCATCTAAGATTCGGTACATATCTTCGTGAGATTCCCCTACTGCAAGACCTCCGATCGCATAACCGTCCAGATCCATTTTTGCGATTGTCTTCGCATGTTCCACACGGATATCTTCAAAGATACCCCCTTGATTAATCGCAAAGAGCATCTGACTTTTGTTGATCGTATCTGGAAGAGAGTTGAGTCTTGCCATCTCATCCTTACATCTTTTGAGCCATCTTGTTGTGCGGTCTACCGAATTTTGAATATATTCTCTGCTTGCCACACTGGATGGACATTCATCAAATGCCATAGCAATAGTAGATCCAAGATTCGATTGAATCTGCATGCTTTCTTCCGGACCCATAAAAATCTTCTTCCCATCAATGTGGGAATTAAAGTATACTCCTTCTTCTTTAATCTTGCGAAGTCCTGCAAGAGAGAACACCTGAAATCCACCCGAATCAGTAAGGATTGGTTTGTCCCAAACCATAAATTTATGGAGTCCCCCAAGTTTCTTTACAATCTCATCCCCCGGTCTAACATGAAGATGGTAAGTGTTTGATAACTGTACCTGTGTTTTAATTCCCTGTAAATCTTCTGTAGAAACAGCTCCTTTGATCGCTGCTATCGTACCTACATTCATAAATACAGGTGTCTGGATCACACCGTGTACAGTATGGAATTCACCGCGTTTTGCAAGTCCATCTCGTTTGATTAATTTATACATAGTTTCTCCTTTTCTTCTAGTTATGTAAAAC
>JAZQMU010000018.1:0-13858 GCA_045543595.1 Faecalimonas sp. | reverse complement strand
TATGTGATTGTCGTACGGATGTGAATCGAGAGATTGAAGCGGTTGAATTCTTGATTAAGAGAAGAGTAGACGGAGTAATCGTCATGCCTTCGGGAAGTACAGGGAAACATTTTGAGAGGTTGATAAAAGCTGGAATAGCAGCTGTGTTTCTCGATCGTAAGCTGGAAGATATAGACTGTGATTGTGTGCTTGTAAATAACAGACAAGGAGCTAAAGAAGCGGTAAAAAAATTAGTTGAGGCAGGGCATAAAGAGATTGGAGTTATTACGGGGCCAGATAATATTTATACGGCTAAAGAACGTGTGAAGGGGTATGAAGAAGCACTTGAAGAGTTAGATATACCAGTGAAGGACTCTTTGATATATTATGGTGACTACACGATCAAGGGTGGTACAAAAGGGCTTAAAGCTTTGGTTGAGAAAAATCCACAGATGACAGCAGTGTTTGTGGCAAACTACGAGTTGACAATGGGCGTAGTGATAGAAGCAAATGAGTTGGAACTAAAGATTCCGGAACAACTATCGGTTATCGGTTTTGACAATGTGGAATTTGCCAGAGCTTGTGTACCAAAACTAACCATTGTCAGTCAGCCTACAGTTGATATGGCAAAACATGTGTCGGAACTTTTGCTTGCAAGGCTGGAGAATAAAATAAAGAATGAAGATAGTATAATCATCAAGCTAAACACTGGGTTTGTGGAAGGACGCTCAGTGAAAAGGAGGTAATATGAAACAGTATTTATTAGGAATTGATATTGGGACAAGTGCTTGTAAGATTGCCATTTTTAATAAAAATGGACAAGTGCTTGCAACAGCAAACGGTGATTATCAAGTGTATTATCCACATACGGGCTGGGCAGAACAAAATCCGGAAGAGTGGTGGGAAGCAGTTTGCGGAGCAATCAAAGAAGCTCTTATGAAAGGAAATATTGCACCTGAAGAGATCGCAGGTATTGGTATTGATGGACAAAGCTGGTCAGCAATCGCTGTAGACAAAGATGGAAATGTGCTGACAAACACACCAATCTGGATGGATACAAGAGCAAAAGATATCTGTGATGAATTCAATGAAAAGTACGGCTCAGACAAGTTCTTTGAACTTGCAGGGAATTCATTGCAGCCAACATATACTACCGCAAAAATTATTTGGTATCAAAGAAATCTTCCAGAAGTCTATGCGAAGATTGATAAGATTTTGCAATCCAATAGTTATATTGCATATAAACTTACTGGAGCTATGACACAAGATCTTTCTCAAGGCTATGGATTCCATTGTTTTGATATGAGAACAGGAACATGGAACGCAGAGATGTGTGAACTTCTGGGAATTCCAATGTCAATGCTTCCTGATATCTATCCATGTCATGCAGTTGTTGGAAAAGTAACAGAGAAAGCTGCAAAAGAAACAGGGCTTGTTGCAGGAATTCCTGTTGTGGCGGGAGGACTAGATGCTGCTTGTGGTACACTTGGAACAGGTGCAATCCATGATGGTGAAACACAGGAACAAGGCGGTCAGTCAGGTGGCATGAGCATCTGTGTAGGTGAATACACAGCGGATCCAAGACTGATTCTTAGTTATCACGTTGTTCCGGATATCTGGCTTCTCCAAGGTGGGACAACTGGTGGCGGCGGAGTAATGCGCTGGTTGGAAAGAGAGTTTGCCGATTTTGAGAGAGAAGAAGGAAAGCGTGTTGGGAAAAGCTCACTTCAGCTTTTTAATGAAATTGCTGAAAAGGTAGCACCAGGCAGTGATGGGGTAGTATTTCTTCCATATATGTCTGGGGAACGATCACCAATCTGGGATCCAGACGCAAAAGGAGTGTTCTTTGGACTTGATTTCAGTAAAACAAAAGGCCATTTTGTGAGAGCAGCCATGGAAGGCGTTGCATATTCATTGCAGCACAATTTGGAAATTGCGAAAGAAGCTGGTGCAGATGTAAGTGTACTCCGTGCGATGGGTGGTTCAGCAAACTCATTACTTTGGACACAGATTAAGTCTGACGTAACGGGTAAACCGATCGTGGTACCATCATCTGATACTGCGACTACGCTCGGTGCCGTTATTCTAGCCGGAGTGGGTATTGGTATGTACGAAAGCTTCGATGAAGCGATTGAACTTACAGTGGAAAACAGACGTTTCCACGAGCCAAATCCAGAGAATTTTGAAGCATATCAAAAAGGTTATGAAATATACAAGCAATTATACGTTGATTTGAAAGATACAATGAAAAAATAGGAGGATGAGGAAAATGAAAGCAGGTGTTGTTCATGCAAGAGAAGACATTCGCTATGAAGAAATAGCGACACCAGTACCTAAAAAAGGTCAGGTTTTGATTAAGGTGAAGTACACGGGGATCTGCGGATCAGATATCCCTCGTGTAAATGGCGATGCATGTCATTTCTTCCCTAACGTATTAGGGCATGAGTTTTCTGGTACAGTGGCAGAAGTAGGAGAAGGCGTGACAAAATTGCAGGTAGGAGACAGAGTAGCAGGCGTACCACTTGTTCCATGCATGGAATGTGAAGACTGTCAAAAAGGAAACTATTCTCTTTGCAAGCATTATAGTTTTATTGGTTCCAGAGAATTTGGAAGTTTTACAGAATATGTAGTGGTTCCAGAAAGAAATGCAGTGAAATTCGAAGATTCAGTAAGTTTTGAACAGGGTGCATTTTTTGAACCAGCAACAGTGGCTCTTCATGGTCTTGAAAGAGTTGACTACAGGGGTGGAAAGACAGTTGCTATCCTTGGAGGCGGAACAATTGGGTTATTCGTGATGCAATGGGCAAAAATTTTTGGAGCAAAGAAAGTTGTTGTATTTGACATTGCTGATGAAAGACTTGAGCTTGGCAAGAAACTTGGTGCTACAGGCGGAATCAACACATTGCAGCCAGATTTCATGGATCAGGCAATGGCAATGACAGATGGCAAAGGTTTTGATTACGTTTATGAAACAGCTGGAAATACGATCACAATGAAGATGGCATTTAAACTTGCAGCTAATAAAGCACAAGTATGCTTCGTGGGAACACCAACTCGTGAACTTAGTTTTACAGTGGAAGAGTGGGAAAACATGAACCGCAAAGAATTCACAATGACTGGTTCGTGGATGTCATATAGTGCTCCATTCCCAGGGCATGAATGGGAATTGACAGCACATTATTTCAAAACAGGTGAACTCAAATTCGATGAATCATTTATCTTTAAAAAGATTCCGCTCAGCCAGATTGCAGATGCATTTGAAATGTTTAAAGTACCAGGTACTGTAAAAGGTAAATTGTTGATCGATAGTGAAAAGTAGGAGGGGCTTATGTTACATCCATTACAAGAAATGATGCTTAAAAGGCGTGAAGGTAAAAAGGTTGGAATTCCTTCATACTGTACAGCGAATGAGTTGGCGCTTGAAGCAATTCTTGACAGAGCGAAAGCAACTGGTGTGCCAGCGCTTATTGAAGCAACTGCAAATCAGGTGAATCAATTTGGCGGATACACAGGTATGAAACCGCAAGATTTCATGGATTTTGTAAATGCACTTGCTGAAAAGGTGGGTTGCAGTAAAGATCTCATTATCCTTGGAGGAGATCACCTTGGACCATTGACATGGTGCGGAGAACCAGAAGAAACTGCCATGGAAAAATCCGAAGATTTGGTTTATCAATATGTGAAAGCTGGTTTTACAAAAATCCATCTTGATACATCTATGAAATTGGCAGACGATGCAGTAGATGCACCACTTTCAACAGAAGTGATCGCACGCAGAGGTGTTCGTTTGTATCAAGTATGTATGAAAGCATATGAAGAATTGAAAGAAGAAAAACCAGATGCACTTCGTCCAGTATTTATTATTGGAAGTGAAGTTCCAATTCCAGGCGGTGCACAGGAAATAGAAGAAGGAATCAGCGTTACAAAACCAGAAGATTTTGCTGGAACAGTGGACACATACAAGAATATTTTTGCAGAATACGGACTTTCAGATGCATGGTCTGATGTTATTGCAGTTGTGGTACAGCCGGGTGTTGAATTTGGAGATGCACAGGTATTTATGTACGATTCGGTGGCGGCAACAGCTCTCTGCGATGAACTTAAAAAATATCCAGAAATCGTATTTGAAGGACATTCGACAGACTATCAAAGTCCAAGCTGCCTGAAAGATATGGTTCAAGACGGGATTGCCATCTTAAAGGTTGGTCCAGCACTTACATTTGGACTTCGAGAAGCATTGTTTGCACTTAATATGATTGAAAAAGAATTGGTTGATGCAGACAAACAATCAAATTTTATCGATGTTGTAGAAGAAGTGATGCTCGAAAATCCAAAGAACTGGGCGAAACACTATCATGGTGATGAGAAAGCGAAAGCATTTGCAAGAAAATACAGCTTCTCTGACAGAAGCCGTTATTATATGGGCGCTCCTAAGATTGTGGGAGCGATCAGCAAAATGTTTGCAAATTTAGAAGAACATGAAATTCCATGGAGCATATTACATCAATATATGCCAATTCAATATAACAAAGTGAGAGACGGCAAATTGGCTTTGAATCCAAGAGAATTGGCAAAAGACGGTGTTGTACAGTTTATGGAAGATTATGAATATGCAGTGAAGGAAGGAGAATAAAAATGAGCGAAGTTATCAGCCAATCAATTATTCCAAAAAAGACACTTTATACAGGCGTTGAAATGCCAGGAATCGGTATTGGAACATTCGGTTCTGACCGAGTAGATCCAGACGAAGTAGCAGGGGCAGTAGATGGTGCAATCCGTTGTGGTTATCGCGAAATCGACTGTGCAGCATGTTACGGAAATGAAAAACAAATTGGGGAAGTTCTTCAGGGACTTTATGCAGATGGTGTTGTAGAACGTAAAGACCTTTTCATTATGTCGAAAGTATGGAATGACATGCATGACGATGTAGAAACAGCATGTAGAAAGACAATCGATGATTTACAATGTGATTATCTTGATATGTATTTCATTCACTGGCCATTCCCTAACTATCATCCACCATTCTGTGATGTAGATGAAAGAAATCCAAAATCAGTTCCATTTACGGCAGAAAGATTTATGAAGACATACCGTCAATGTGAAGAACTGGTTAGAAAAGGCTTGATCAAGCATATAGGGATTTCAAACATGACAATTCCAAAGATGGATGCAACATTCCACCTTATGGAAATCAAGCCAGCAGCTGCTGAAATTGAAATGCACCCAGCATTCCAGCAAAGAGAAATTCAGGAATACTTAGAAGAAAGAGGAATCGTGGTAGTTGGGTATATGCCGCTTGGTTCTCCAAGAAGACCAGAAAGAGATATCATGGAAGAAGATATCAACGATATGGCAATGCCAGAAATTGTAGCTATCGCGGAAGCTCATGGAGTGCATCCTGCTCTTGTTTGTCTTAAATGGGCTCATCAAAACGGACAAGTTCCAATTCCGTTCTCAGTACACAACTATGTGGCTAACCTCAAGTGTATTACAGAAGATCCATTAACAGATGAAGAAATGGCTGTAATCGCTACATTAGAACGTGGAAACAGACTTGTAAAAGGTCATGTATTCTTGTGGCCACATGCAAAAGACTGGCATGATCTTTGGGATGAAGACGGAGTTATTGTAGAATAAGATAACGATTGAGTTTAAAAGCCTGCTCGCTTAAATGTGAGCAGGCTTTTTGTGCAAAAAGTCGAGAAATGGGGTGCTTTTAAAATAATTATATGAAAAATATCCAAAACATAATTGACTTACGCGTAGAATGGTGATTTAATGAAACCAATAGCGAAACGTTTCGTGTTGAAAGAAGGGGTGATGATATGCCAGCAACAATTCGTGATGTAAAGAACAAAACAGGATTGTCTTTAGCTACAATTTCAAAATATCTTAATGGGGGCAATGTCCTTCCAGAAAACAAGGTGTTGATTGAAGAGGCAATCAAAGAACTTAATTATGAGGTGAATGAGATTGCAAGAGGACTTGTGAAGAATAAAACCAGAATAGTAGGTGTTCTGGTATATGATATTGCTAGTTTTTTCTCGAGTAACATCTTGCATTTTATTGGGATGGAGCTAAGAAAAAATGGATACGGTATGATGATCTGTGATTCTTGTAATGATGAAAAATTGGAAATCGAAAATCTCAAGTTTTTATTGAGCAGAAAGGTAGATGGAATTATTGTACTACCAGTAAGTATGAGTGGTAAATTCCTGGAGCCTGCGAAGAAGGCAAGTATTCCAACAGTTTTGGTTGACCGTGCATTTCAGGATGAAGCGTTTGATTGTGTATGTATAGACAATCGTGTCGCTGCATACAGAGCGGTGGATATCCTGATTAAAAACAATCATAAAAAAATTGCAATTATCGGGACAACCGCTACAGATACAGGAACAGAACGATTAAAGGGGTACAAGGAAGCTTTGGATCAAGCTGGTATCGAAATCCGCCAGGATTACGTAAAAATAGGGAGTTTTTCTGTAGAACATGGATATGAAAAAATGAAAGAACTTTTGGAAATGGAAGAACGACCAACTGCTATCTTCATGAGTAACTATGAAACATCCCTGGGCGGTGTAATGGCAGTGAACGAGTCGGAATTAAACTGTCCGGAAGATATTTCGTTATTTGGGTTTGATGATCTCCTGGTCTCAAGTATTGTAAGACCAAGTCTTTGGACAGTGGAACAACCGATTGAAATCTTGTGTAATAATGCTGTAAGACTCCTTATGGAGCGAATTGACAAGGGAAATTTGGAAGACCCATTGAAGTTGAGCTTTGGAGCAAAAATTAGAAAAGGTGAATCTGTGCGAAATTTAGAGTGAAACGGTTCGTATTGTATTTAAAAATATACAAAAAACTTTGGTAAAAGTACCAAAAAAGTGTAGAAATGACGGAAAAGTATATTGACGTTAATAGAATATAATAGTATAATGTGCTATATAAAATGGAAAATCGAACGGGTATGATGTGAAAAACGACGAGTCAGTGGTGAGCGAAACGGTACGCGGTAAAAACGAACACTGTTCGTCCTGAGCAAGCCGAGTTCGATTTTTTCGTGCACTAAATGTGGAGGAGGAATAAAGGTGGAAAAAATCAAACAAAACGCATTTGTGAAAAAGATTGGATTCAATAGAATCGTATTGGTTGGTGTTATGCTCTTAATGTATTTGGCATTCGGTGCTTTAACGGACGGAAGCTTCTTCGGAATGACACGTATCATGAACACATTCAACTACGCGTACTTCTTGGGATTCCTTTCTTTAGGGGTTACATTCGTAATCGCAACAGGTGGTATTGACTTCTCAATCGGACCTGTAATGTTCTGCTGTGCTTTGATCGGAGGTTTCAGCATGACAACATATGGTGTGCCTATGGCTGGTGGTATTGCAATCACTGTTCTTGTAGGTGTACTTTTTGGTATCTTTAATGGATTTATGGTGGCATATATGAAGATTGCGCCATTCATCATCTCAATGGCAAGTATGAACATTGCGAAAGGTCTTGCAGCTGTATATACAAAGACTCAATCAGTTAGCTGGCCACAATCAAACTCAGCAGATGGATGGTACAGAAGTATCATTACTGCAAACGGTTTCCCAACAGGTATCGTTATCTTCTTAGTAGTAGCTATTATCTGTGCAATCGTGTTAAACAAGACAAAAGCAGGTCGTTACATTCTTTGTCTTGGTAGCAACGAAGAAGCGGTTAGACTTTCAGGTGTTGACGTTAAGAAGTGGAAAATGTTAGCATATTCTATTTGTGGTCTTTTAGTTGGTATCGCTGCTGTATTCTTTGTAGCTGCATTTACAACTGTTCAACCAGGTTATGGTGACCAATACAACAACGAAGCTATCGCTGGTTGTGTAATGGGTGGAACATCAATGGCTGGTGGTATTGCTTCTATCAGCGGTACAGTAATCGGTGTACTTATTATTTCTTTATTACAACAAGGTATTCTTGCACTTGGATTTACAAAAGAATATCAATACATCATTACAGGTTTAATCGTTATCTTTGCAGTTTACTCTGACGTATCTGCAAGACGTAGAAAGAACTAGTGATAATACTAGAGAAAGGATAGGTAAGAAAATGGGCGATATTATTTTAACAATGAAAGGTATTGACAAATCTTTCCCTGGTGTTCACGCGTTAGATCACGTAGATTTGGAGATCAGAAAAGGTGAAGTACTCGCACTTATGGGTGAAAATGGTGCTGGTAAGTCAACCCTTATGAAAGTTTTAACAGGTATCTATAAACAAGATTCTGGTACTATTACATACGAAGGCAAAGAAGTTGAGTTCAAAAACACAAGAGAAGCTCAAGACGCTGGTGTTGTAATCGTACATCAAGAGCTTAATATGTTAGGTCACTTGACAGTAGCTCAAAACCTTTTTATCGGTAGAGAATTCAAAAAAGGTATCAAGATCGATGATAAGAAAATGAACGAAGAAGCTAAAAAGCTTTTCGACAGATTAAATGTAGACATTGACCCAACAGAAAGAATGTCTAACTTAACAGTTGGTAAACAACAAATGTGTGAAATTGCAAAAGCAGTTTCATTTGATGCAAAAGTTATCATCTTTGACGAACCTTCTGCAGCTCTTACAGAAGCAGAAATCGAAGAAATGTTCAAAATCATCCGCGACTTAAAGAAAAGAGATATCGCAATGGTTTACATTTCTCATCGTATGGACGAGATCAAAGTTATCACAGACCGTGTTACAGTAATGCGTGACGGTACATATGTTGGAACATTGATCACGAACGAATGTACAAAAGAAGATATCATCAACATGATGGTAGGTCGTGTTATTTACGAAGATCCTAAGACACAAAGTATGGTTGCTCCAGATGCTCCTGTAGTATTAAAAGTTGAACACCTCAACGCTGGTAAGATGGTACAAGATGTCAGCTTCGAACTTCGTAAAGGTGAAATTCTTGGTTTCTCAGGACTTATGGGTGCTGGACGTACAGAAACAGCAAGAGCATTATTCGGTGCTGACCCTAAGGAAAGCGGAGATATTTATATTAATGGTCAAAAAGTTACTATTAATAATCCACAAGATGCTGTTAAAGCAGGTATTGGTTACCTTTCAGAAGATAGAAAGAGATATGGTATCGTAGTACAAAAAACTGTTGCTGAAAACACAACAATGGCTACTATGGAACAATTTATGAATGGTCTCTTCATCAATGAAAAGAAAGAAAATGAAGTTGCTCAACAATACGTTGATGCACTTGCAACTAAGACTCCAGGTGTAGATCAATTAGTTGTAAACTTATCGGGTGGTAATCAACAAAAAGTAGTTATCGCAAAATGGTTAACACGTGACTGTGATATCCTTATTTTCGACGAACCAACACGTGGTATCGACGTTGGTGCTAAGAACGAAATTTATAAGTTAATGAACAAATTAGCTTCAGAAGGTAAATCAATCATCATGATTTCTTCAGAAATGACAGAAATCTTACGTATGAGTGACCGTATCGTTGTTATGTGTGAAGGTAAGAAGACTGGTGAAATTGATATTGCTGAAGCAACTCAAGAAAAGATCATGAATCTTGCTACAAGAGAAATTAATTAGGAGGAGTAAGAAGATGGCAAACAAAAAATCTATTTTTAGAGGACGAGAAGCCATGGTGTTCCTTATCATCATTGGATTAACTTTAGTGTTCAGTATTCTTAGTCCTACATTTAGAACATATGCAACATTTGTATCTGTTCTTAATAGCTGTTTCTACATCTCACTCATGGCGATGGGTGTTGCATTCCCAATCATTACAGGTGGGGTTGACCTTTCAATTGGTACTGGTTTAGTATCTTACTCATTGATCGGTGGTTTCTTAGTAGTCCACAAAAATATGTCAGTTGGACTCGCATTAGTAGTTACAGTTTTAATCGGTGTAATTATTGGTTTATTTAACGGTGTAATTATTGCATTAATGGATATCCCTCCATTCCTTGCAACACTTTGTACATGTATGATCACTCGTGGTTTAGGACCTGCTCTTTGCGGTGGCTTCGGTGTATCTTGGCCTTCAAACTTAGAACCAAGAGGATGGTTCAGAGCAATCTTCAAGATCACTACAGCAGATGGAACGGTAGTTCCAGTAGGTATTATCCTTATCCTTGTATTAGTAATTATTATGCAATTTGTATTAGGTCATACAAGAGTTGGACGTTATACGATTGCTATCGGTTCTAACAAAGAAGCTACAAGATTAGCTGGTGTTAACGTTAAATTCTATCACGTATTTGCATACGTAATTTCAGGTTTGTTCGCAGGTTTAGCAGGTGTTGCATACGCAGCTACATTCGCAACTATCTATCCAGGTTCTGGTGCTGGTTTCGAAATGGATGCTATCGGTGGTGCAATCGTAGGTGGTATTTCTCCATCAGGCGGATCTGGTTCAGTAGTAGGTGCTTTCCTTGGTGTAGTAGTTATCTCACTTTTGAAAGTAGGTTTACCATATATCGGATTGCAAGCTAACTGGCAACAAATCGTAACAGGTCTTGTATTAATCGGTGCAGTTTTAATTGACGTGCGTAAGAAAAAATAGTATAATACAAAGACAGTTTATATGATATGTGGTCGGAGGACTTCATATAAAACAAAAACCCTTAAGGAGGAAAACAAAAATGAAAAAGAAAATCTTAGCTATCTTACTTAGCTCAGTGTTGGCTTTATCTTTACTTGCTTGTGCAGCAGATGAGCCAAAGGAACCAGCTGATGATCAACAGTCAACAGATGATCAACAAGATACTGACAAACCAGCAGGCGACCTTCACTTCGAAGTAATCGTTAAATCTTTCCAATCTACATATTGGCAAGCAGCTGTAATCGGTGTTGAAAATGCATGTAAAGAATTAGGTGTTACAGCTAACTGTAACGGTCCAGCAACAGAATCTGATATCGCTGACCAAATCCAAATGCTTGACAGTGCGATCGAATCTGCTCCAGCAGGTATCGGTTTAGCAGCATGTGATACTAACTCAGTTCTTGACTCATTACAAAAAGCTCTTGACGCTGGTATCCCTGTAGTATGTTTCGATACAGGTGTTTCTGATGCTCCAGAAGGCTCTGTACTTGCTACAGTAGCTACAGATAACACAGCAGCAGGTGCTTGTGCAGCTACAAATATGTTCCCAGTTATCGAAGCTAAAATCAAAGCAGCTACAGTTGATGCTAAAGTTCGTATCGGTGAAGTAAACCAAGATGCTACAGCTCTTAACATCCAACAACGTGGACAAGGTTTCATCGACGAAATGGTTAAACTTTGTACAGAAGCTGGCAAAAAAGTTGCAGTAGTTGGTAACGATTTCTTCGTAAACAACACAACAGGTGTTGTTGCAGAAGCTGAAGCGGAAGTTATCATTGAAGTAGCAGTTCCAGCTAACACAACAGTTGAAAACTCTTCAATTGAAGCTCAAAACATTATGCAAAAAGCTGACACAATCGCTATCTTTGGTTCTAACCAAACAACAGCTGAAGGTGTTGTAACAGCTAACCAAGTACTTAACGTATTATCTTCAAACCCAGATGAAGGTATCATCGCTGCAGGCTTTGACGCAGGTGCTCCTCAAAAAGCAGCTATCGAAGCTGGTCAATTAATCGGTTCTGTAACACAATCTCCATTAATGATGGGTTACGACTGTATCCAAACATTAGTTAAAATCGCTAATGGTGAAACAGTAGAAGACATCCCAATGGATGGTTACTGGTACAATACAGAAAACATGGAAGATGATAACATCAAACCTAACTTATATGACTAATCTCTAATTTGGAGACCGTTGTAAGTAATTAAAAATTGAAAAGGAACCGGATTTTCCGGTTCCTTTTTTACTAAAAAGAGTAAGAAATTGAATGGCAGGAGGAATAAAATGCTAAACAATATCGCAAGTATTTATGATGATATGAAAACGTTGATGAAACAATTGAAGAAGAAATCATATGAAACCAATATGAAAAATTTTAGAAGAGCTTACAATGAATTCTTCTTTGAGATGACTGATTATGTAGGAGCGGCAGAAGATAAAGAAGCGGCGGCAAAAGAAATTGCAAGGATTTTTGTTACAGAAACAGAAAAGAGATTTGCAACAGGATTCAGAAACAAGATTTCTGGAGCAGTTCAGTCTGATTTAAACTTTTTCATGATCTATTTTGTGTTCCCTGCTATTTTGATGACACAACACGATGACAGTAAATTGATTGCTGATACAATCTGCGCTGAATGGGGATCATATTTTAAAAATAGCAAAATTGGATATACAGACTATGATACTCTACTTGGTGGATTTAAGGAAAAGATTTTTGGGATTTTCTAAAGATAAGCGGAGTTGTGAAATGGAGCAAGGCCCTCAATGTATTTGAGAGATTTGCTCCATTTTTTATGACATTAAATATTTTTTTGGCGTAATACCTTTGTATTTTTTGAAAGTTTTGATGAAATAACTTAAATCGTTAAAACCACAGCTATATGCGACCTCTGTGATTGTTTGGTTTGTGGTTAGCAATTGATAACATGCTCTTTCGATACGATAATAGTTTAAGTAATCAAAAGGTGTTCTGTGAGTCATTTCTTGGAAGAAACGACAAAAGTATTTGGGTGACATGTTGACGCAATTGGATATTTCCTGCAATGTGATCGGTGAAGCATAAGATGCCTCGATGAATTCCAAAGCTTGTTTTAATTGGACGATACGTTTTAAATCTCGAGGTGTCTGTACTGGTGTTTCTGAAAAGTATTTTTTGTCAAATATCTCCCCCAGAAATTGATAAAGGCTGCCTTGGACAATAAGCTCGTAACCAATATTTTTGGAAGCCATAGCATCGAATAACAAATTTATGATTTTGTGTATATTGTTACAATTATTTGAAAAATTAAGCTGTAACTCAAGTTCGTGATTTGTGATTTTGTGAATAAGTTTACAGCAAGAATCCGATTTGTTTATCAGCATATTCATGTCAAAAACAACGCATTCGTAGATACAGTTGTCACGAGGTGTCCCCTCATGTACAGAGCCTGCTGGGATGAATTGAGCACATCCTTTACTGATTATATACTCCTGCTCGTCTAAAATGAGCGATAATTCTCCTTCGATCACACGAATAATCTCATATTCTACATGCCAATGGATTGGCATATTGTATTGTGGATGGTTTTCTGAAACGTGATGAAATTCAATTGGAAAATCAACAGTTCCACGCTGACGGTTTTCGCGATAATTTATGTAATGCATAAAACTCCTTAAAAGTGAATATTGTTATATTTTTTTCTATTATAACACTAGCATATTCTAAAATACAATGGTAAAATGGAAGTAACGGTATGTTGAGAATTACCATCGAAAGGAGGAAAGGTTTTGAGCGAAAAAAGAAAACAAGTTCTCGCGTTTGACTTCGGTGCTTCGAGTGGGAGAGGGATCTTAGGACATTTAGAAGATGGCAAGATCGTTATGGAAGAAGTACATAGATTTTCTAACGACCCAGTTAGAGTTGGCGATACAATGCACTGGGATACATTAAGACAATATTTTGAAATCAAACAAGGGATGATCAAAGCCAATCAAAAAGAAGGCGGATTTGACAGTATCGGTATCGATACATGGGGAGTTGACTTCGGTCTGTTAGACGAACACGGGGCATTATTAGAAAGTGCAGTTCATTACAGAGATGACAGAACTATTGGAATGCAGGAAGAAGTATTTAAAGCAATTCCTTCTGATAAGCTTTATGGCTTGACGGGTATTCAGTTTAATGACTTTAACACTATCTTCCAATTGTATTCTCTGGTTCAAAAGAGACCATGGTTACTTGAAAGAGCAAAAACATTATTATTAACACCTGATTTATTCAATTACTTCTTTAC
>JAZQMU010000017.1:0-1889 GCA_045543595.1 Faecalimonas sp. | reverse complement strand
ACTTTTGTGTCCTGCCCACCAACATCTATAATCGTACAGTTATCGCCTGCAAACTCTTTTCCACCTCTGGCATGACACGTAATTTCTGTAATTACATGGTCTGCAAAGTCAACTGCTATTCTTCCATACCCTGTTGCGATTACCTTTGTATTTTCAGAAGTAACATCAATGCCCTCTTCCAGCAATTTTTCCTTAATGATCATTGTTGTTTCTTTGCTGCTCCATCCAGTTGGCAAAACAAAATGAAATTCTTTTTCTCCTCTGACCACCACTTTCGATGCAGTAGAGCCGATATCAATTCCTACGTAATACATCTTTTTCTCCTTCATTAACAATATCTGTCTCTGTTAGGATTCACGTCTTTTTCTACTTGGAAAAATCCTTGAATCTCAATTCCGTGTTCTTCCACACATTGTTTTATCTGTTCAATATCTTCTTCCAAAACAAGTAATGAGACTCCACAGCAAACACTCGCAGCTCGAGGGGTAGGCGATATTTTCGCGCTTACCCCCAAAGCTCTAAGTTCTTTGTATAGTCTCATTGCATTGTCATGGTTCGGAAACAACACATAATGCTGCATTACCGCCATAACATTTCTCCTCTTAGTTGTTAAGCATTTCTAAGAATGCACTGATTCTTGTACGAAGTTGTTCTGCATCACTGTCAACATAATCTGTTTCAATTCCAAGAACTGGGATACCAGCTTCTTTTAATGCTTTTTCTACTGAATAACCTTCTGTATCGTAGAGGCTGCAGAATTTAAGATTAACATCGATAACACCGTCAACTTTGTATTCTTTTGCAAGACGGATGATATCATCGATACGTCCTGTGTTAGGTGTGAAACATGCACAATTGATTCCCATATATCTTTCTGCAATTGCTTGGATTTGTTCATCAACTGTTTCTTTTGTTTCATCCACAAGTCTTTCAAAATAACGTGTTCCTGTACACATTTCTTCGCAAACAACTGCGCCGCCGCTTGTTTCGATAATGTTATGTAATTTCCAGTTAGGAATAGCAAGTGGTGTACCTGTGAGCATGATTCTCTTTGTTCCTTCTGCAAATACACTTACGCCTTCTGCTACTCTCTTTTCCAATTCGTCACAAAGTCTGTTTGTCATTTGTGCAAATCTTGTTGGGTCATCATAGAATGCGATTTGAGAAATTAAGAGACAATCTTTACCGCTGATTGGTAATTTTTCGTTCTTTCTGAAATCATATAATCTTGCAAGAGCTTTTCTCTTACCATTTACAGTTTTGATAGCTGCTGCTAATTTTTCAGCTGTCACTTCATTTCCTGTTTCTTTTTCTACTACTGCTTTGAAATCTTTGATTTCTTCTGCCCATTTTTGAACGTCTTTGTCACGTTTCATTTGTGGAAGATCCATTACATATACTGGAACATCTCCTGCAAGAATTTCCCAAGCTTTTTTCTTACCATCACATGTAGTTTCACCAACATACATATCTGCGATTCTGAAGAATGGACATGTTCTGTCAAGTCTTGCACCTACAGATGCTTTGATAAGTGGACATGTGTTAGTTGGAAGTACCTTTTCTCCGCCTGGTACCCAGAATTGAGAACCGCCGCAAAGTCCTGTCG
The DNA here is from genome assembly GCA_045543595.1 of Faecalimonas sp. Lineage (GTDB taxonomy): Bacteria > Bacillota > Clostridia > Lachnospirales > Lachnospiraceae > Faecalimonas. The sequence goes on along the minus strand of JAZQMU010000017.1, from coordinate 283 downwards.
CAATTGCATCTGCTGCAATTACGATTTCATCTGGAACATATACACAGAATGTACCGAATACTTTTCCACCATTTTCCTGATGTGCAATCAGTTCGGAAGGACGGATACCATGAATATCAGCTACTACCATATCATAGAAATCCATGCATTCCGGACGATTTTCTTGTGAAAGGTAAACATCACCAAACGCTACTGGTAATACTTCACAAAGCATATCATGAGTTTCAAGATCCATTCCTAAACTTTCCCACATTTTACGATTATCTGCCATAATTTTCGACCT
>JAZQMU010000016.1:0-21359 GCA_045543595.1 Faecalimonas sp. | reverse complement strand
TGACAGGGCTTACAGTAGCAGATGTGAATGTAAGAATTGCAGGCGTAGAAATGGATGCAGAATAGTTCTAAAATGAAGTAAGAGGAAGGCAATTTTGAAAAGGCCTTCCTTTTTATTTGCAAGAAATATAGGTATGTAGTATAATGAATAATAATGCACATTTATGTGTAAAAATCAAGAATAGAGGTAGAATAATGAGTAGATCAGAACTTAGAGAGCACGTTTTTAGAATGTTATTCCGCATTGAATTTAATAATGAAGAAGAGATGAAAGAACAAGAAGAACTCTATTTTGAATTACTTGGTGAGATTTCAGATGAAAATAAGGCATATATTTTGGAAAAATATAGTGCTGTCACAGAAAAGCAAGACGAAATCGACGCTATTTTGAATGAAGTGTCATCAGGGTGGAAGACATCGCGTATGAATCGTGTAGATCTTACAATTCTCCGACTTGCTACATATGAAATTAAGTGGGACGAAGAAGTACCAACTGGTGTTGCGATTAACGAAGCGGTTGAACTCGCAAAGAAATACAGCAGCGATGATGGTCCATCTTTCGTAAATGGTATTTTAGCAAAAGTTTCAAAATAGGAGTAAGCAGATGCGTAATGTATATTCAGTGAAACAAGTGAATGCATATATTAAAAATATGTTTACACAGGATTTTATGCTGAATCGTATTTATATAAAGGGAGAGGTTTCAAACTGTAAATACCATACGTCTGGCCATATATATTTTTCATTGAAAGATGAGTCTGGTTCTATTGCCTGTATCATGTTTGCAGGTAATCGTAATGGACTCTCTTTTCGAATGCAGGATGGGCAACAGGTAATTGCGCTGGGAAGTGTGACCACATACGAAAGAGATGGAAAGTATCAGCTGTATGCGAAAGAAATTATTCTTGACGGCGCTGGTCTTTTATATGAAAAGTTTGAAGCTTTGAAGAAAGAATTGGGCGAGATGGGAATGTTTGCACCAGAGTATAAGCAGCCAATTCCAAAATTTGCCCGGAGAATAGGGATTGTAACAGCACCTACAGGAGCTGCAATCCGTGATATCATGAATATTTCTGCAAGAAGAAATCCTTATGTGCAGTTAATATTGTATCCTGCTTTGGTGCAAGGAGACGGGGCTGCCGCCAGCATTGTCAAAGGGATTGAGATGCTTCAAAAACAAAATGTTGACATTATTATTGTCGGACGTGGTGGTGGATCTATTGAGGATCTCTGGGCTTTTAACGAAGAAGTTGTTGCCAGAGCGATTTTTAATTGCAGTATACCGATCATCTCAGCAGTAGGACATGAGACAGATACAACCATTGCAGATTATGTGGCTGATATGCGAGCACCAACTCCATCGGCTGCGGCTGAGCTGGCTGTTTTTGAATATCAGGCAATTGAAAACTATCTTGCAGAACAGCGTATAAAAATGCAACGTGGGCTTTATCATAGAGTCCAGTTGGAACGCATGAAGCTGCAGCGTTACCGATTGAAACTAGAAGTGTTGCATCCTAGAAATAAATTGAGAGAAAAGCAGCAGTTACAAGTAGATTTGGAACAACGTCTGCGACTTGCGATGGACAGAAAGTTAACGGTAGCGAAGCAAATGCTGGCAATTCGCATTGAACGTATGAAAGGATTATCTCCGTTGCAAAAATTGAACCAAGGGTTTTCTTATGTTTCCAATGATTCGGGAAATGTAGTGAAAAGCGTGGAACAAGTAAAAAAAGATGATAAACTGACAATCTATATGACAGATGGTATCGTGCATGCAAACGTGGAAGATGCCATGAAGGAGGATTACAGTGGAAGATAGAACATTGGAACAAGTATTCCAGGAATTGGATGAAGTTGTAAAAACTTTAGAACAAGACACAGCGTCTTTGGAAGAATCTTTTCAGTTATACCACAAAGGGATGGATTTATTGAAAGTCTGTAACGAAAAGATCGATGCAGTAGAAAAGAAAATGATGATTTTAGATGAAAATGGTGAACAGCATGAATTTTAAGGAAATGCAACTTGAAAAAGTAAATGAAATTGAACAGATTTTGATGAAATATCTTCCGAAACAGGAAGGATATCAAAAAATGATCATGGAAGCGATGGAGTATAGCTTGATGGCTGGTGGAAAACGCCTTCGTCCAATGCTTATGAATGAGACATTTCGTATGTTTGGAGGAGAAGGTGAGATTATCGAGCCGTTTATGGCTGCAATCGAGATGATCCACACCTATTCCCTTGTACATGATGATCTCCCTGCAATGGACAATGATGATTATCGCCGTGGCAGAAAGACAACACATGTTGTCTATGGAGAAGCAATGGGGATTCTGACAGGAGATGCACTTCTTAACTATGCATTTGAAACAGCAGCGAAGACATTTACTATGTTTCCAGAAAGAAGTCTTGAAATCGGAAGGGCACTCCAAATCTTAGCTGGAAAAGCCGGAATTTTTGGTATGATCGGCGGACAAGTAGTTGATGTGGAAAGTGAAGGCAAAATAATCGAAAAAGATGTGCTTGACTTTATCCATGAATTAAAAACAAGTGCACTGATCGAGAGTTCTATGATGATTGGTGCAGTACTTGCGGGTGCATCAGATGAAGCAGTAAACGATGTGGAAAAAATCGCAAAAAATGTAGGGCTTGCATTCCAGATTCAGGATGATATTTTGGATGTAACAAGCACAACAGAAGTACTTGGGAAACCAGTGCTCAGCGACGAGAAAAATGAGAAGACTACATATGTGACGTTGGTTGGTTTAGAAAAAGCAAAAGAACTTGTGGAAGCCATCTCGATGGAAGCCATCCAATTGTTACATGGATTTGAAGCGAAAGATATGTTTTTAGAGGAGTTACTAAAATCATTGATTAATAGAAAGAAATAAGAGGTACTCTTATGATGTTAGAGCGAATTCAAAAACCGAATGATATTAAAAAACTGACATGGGACGAACTGGATGTTCTGGCTGCTGAGATTCGTGAATTTCTTGTAGATAAAGTGAGTAAAACTGGCGGTCATCTTGCGTCGAATCTTGGGGTTGTGGAATTAACTATGGCCATGCATCTTGCTTTTACACTTCCAAGAGATAAGATGATCTGGGATGTAGGACATCAGTCTTACACACATAAGATTTTAACTGGAAGAAAAGAAGGGTTTGAAAATCTCAGACAATACGGCGGGATGAGTGGATTCCCAAAACGTAGTGAAAGTAAATGCGACGTGTTTGATACAGGACATAGTACGACCTCCATTTCAGCAGCTCTTGGTTATGTGGAAGCACGTGAGATCTCAGGCGAAGATTACAGAGTAGTATCTGTAATCGGAGATGGTTCATTTACTGGAGGAATGGCGTTCGAAGCATTGAACAATGCGGCAACTTTGAATAAGAACTTTATTATTATTTTGAATGATAACAACATGTCCATTTCTGAAAACGTAGGCGGAATGTCGGCATATCTTGACAGCATCCGTACAGCTGAGTTTTACAATGAATTGAAAAAAGGAGTTGTAGACTCATTGAATAAAGTACCTGTGATCGGTGAAAGAGCAGTCAGAGGTATTCGTAAAACAAAAAATAGTATTAAGCGTCTTTTAGTTCCAGGAATGCTTTTTGAAGATATGGGTGTTACTTATTTGGGACCAGTTGATGGTCACAATATCAAACAGTTGTATCGAACAATAAAAGAAGCGCAGAGAATGGACAGTGCAGTAATGATCCATGTGCTGACAAAAAAAGGGAAAGGATATGCGCCAGCAGAGCAAAATCCTTCGAAATTCCACGGAATTGGACCTTTTGATAAAGAAACTGGAGAAGTTTTAAATAAGAGCACGAAAGCATCCTACACAGATGTATTTGCAGATATCATGTGTGATTTGGGAGCAAAGAATGAAAAGTTAGTAGGTATCACAGCTGCCATGAAGGATGGCACGGGGCTTAGCAAGTTTCAGGAAAAATTCCCAAAACGATTCTTTGATGTGGGGATTGCAGAACAGCATGCAGTTACGTTTGCAGCCGGACTTGCAGCAGCAGGATTAAAACCTGTGTTTGCAGTGTATTCTGCATTTTTGCAAAGAAGCTATGACCAGATCGTACATGACGTGTGTATGCAGAAACTTCCGGTGATTTTTGCCATCGACAGAGCTGGATTGGTTGGAAATGATGGAGAAACACATCAAGGTGTTTATGATATTTCTTATTTGAACCATATTCCAAACATGACGATCATTTCACCAAAAAACCATTTGGAATTTGCAAGTATGATGGAATTTGCTGCAGATCATAATGGACCGATCGCTATCCGTTATCCAAGAGGAAATATATATGAAGGCTTGACAGACTTTAATGCGCCAGTTGTTTTCGGAAAGAGCGAGATGATTTATAAAGAATCTGATATCGCAATCCTTGGTGTAGGACATATGATGGACACAGCAGAACAAGTGTGGTCAAAATTAAAAGAAAAAGGGTATACATGCAGTTTAGTGAATGCCCGTTTCGTAAAACCGCTGGATACAGAGATGTTGGATGAGCTGGCAAAGGAACATAAGCTTCTTGTCACGATCGAAGAAGGTGTGATCACAGGTGGTTATGGTGAAACTGTAAGACGGTATGTGACTGAAAAAGAATTAAATACAAAAGTGTTGGTAAATGGAGTTCCTGATCAGTATGTAGAACATGGAAGTATTCCAAAATTGCGAGAATTGATCGGACTTGATCCGGATTCTATTGTGAAAAAAATAGAAGAGTTTAGGAGATAAAATGAAAGAACGTTTAGACGTATTATTGGTAAAAAGAAATCTGGTGGAATCCAGAGAAAAAGCAAAAGCAATCATTATGTCTGGAAATGTGTTTGTGGAAGGACAGCGAGAAGACAAAGCTGGATCAACTTTTTCAGATGAAGTAAATATTGAGATCAAAGGGCAGACACTTCAATATGTCAGCCGCGGTGGTCTTAAATTAGAGAAAGCCGTTGCAAATTTTGATGTAGATCTACAAGATAAAGTTTGTACAGATGTAGGTTCGTCAACAGGCGGGTTTACAGATTGTATGCTTCAAAATGGTGCAAGAAAAGTGTTTGCCATTGATGTTGGAAGAGGACAGCTTGCATGGAAACTTCGAAATGACGAACGTGTTGTATGCATGGAAAAGACAAACATTCGCTATGTTACTCCAGAAGATTTGGGAGAAACGATCGATTTTTCATCAATTGATGTTTCATTTATTTCACTGACAAAAGTACTTTTGCCTATCCGCAATTATTTGAAGGAAGATGGTCAGATTGTTGCTCTTATCAAGCCGCAATTTGAAGCAGGAAGAGAAAAAGTTGGTAAGAAGGGTGTAGTTCGTGAGAAGAGTACACATTATGAGGTTATTGAACTGGTATTATCTTATGCAGTTTCAATTGGGTTTAAGGTGTTAGATCTTGACTTCTCACCAATTAAAGGACCAGAAGGAAATATTGAATATCTGGTTCATTTACAAAAAACTGAGGAAGTGGGCACATTGGAGGATGTGAATATCGATTGGAAACACATCGTTGAAAATGCGTTTAACGACTTGGCAAAATAAATGAGGAAAGATTATGAAACATTTTTTTATGATTACGAATCCAGGGAAAGATAAATCTTTGGAGTTGACTTATCGTATTAAAAAGTACATAGAAGAAAATGGAAACGAATGCATTCTTGATGTTGAGGGTGGAAGCGTCTCTGAGGAGACAGAGTGTGTGCTGGTTCTAGGTGGAGACGGAACTTTGATCCGTGCAGCGAGAGAACTTCATGCATATGATGTACCTCTTGTGGGGATTAATAAAGGGACGCTTGGTTATCTGGCAGAAGTGGAATTAGAGTATCTGGAAAGAAGTCTGGATAAGCTGATGAACGATGAAGGACAGATTGAGCACCGCATGATGTTAAGCGGAACATTGAATGATAAGTTTGAAGATATTGCTTTAAATGACATTGTGTTAACTAGAAAAGGTGCCCTTAGAGTGATTCAGTTTAACATTTATGTAAATGGTGAACTGTTGAATAAGTATCAGGCAGATGGTGTGATCATTTCTACACCGACAGGTTCGACGGCTTACAACTTATCTGCAGGTGGACCTATCGTTGCTCCAACAGCGAAAATGATCGTTATCACACCGATTTGTTCCCATGCTTTAAACACAAGCAGCATTGTCTTATCTGCGGATGATGAAATTACACTTGAAATCGGTCAGGGGCGAGATGGAAATGGGGAAGAAGCAGCCTTATCCTTTGATGGTGAGCGTAATATTGAAGTGTATACGGGAGATAGAATTGTAATTAAGAAAGCAGATCATTCTACAAGACTTTTGAAACTAAGTAAAGTTAGTTTCTTAGAAGTGTTGAGAAAGAAAATGAAAGGTAATTAGAGATGAAAGTTAACAGACATGCCAAGATTGTAGAATTAGTAAGTAAATATGATATTGAAACACAGGAAGAACTTGCAGACAAACTGAAAGCAGAAGGTTTTCAGATCACACAGGCAACTGTATCAAGAGATATCCGAGATCTGAAGCTTACAAAAGTTCAGACAGATGCAGGTCATCAAAAGTATGTGGTAATGAAAGCGACAGAAAATGCACTTCGCGACAAATATATCCGTATTATGAAAGATGGTTTTGTTTCTATGGACATGGCGATGAACATTCTTGTGATCAAAACAGTTTCTGGTATGGCTATGGCTGTTGCGGCAGCAATCGATGAAATGCATTGGAACGAAATCGTTGGATGTATTGCCGGGGATGATACGATCATGTGTGCAGCCCGTTCGATTGAAGACACGACAGTCGTTATGGATAAGATCCGTAAACTTGTTTTATAAAATGTATAAGCAAAGAGTTCAGGAGATAAATAATGTTACATAATTTGTATGTGAAAAATCTCGCTTTGATTGACGAGATGGAAGTAGAATTTCATAAAGGACTGAACATTTTAACAGGAGAAACTGGAGCCGGGAAATCAATTATCCTCGGCTCTATTAATCTTGCATTAGGTGGCAGATATTCTTCAGATATGCTCCGCAATGAAGAGGAAGCAGGCTATGTAGAACTTACTTTTTTTGTGGAAAATGAATCTCAGATCCAACTTTTGAAAGAGATGGATGTGATTCCAGAAGAAGGTGTAGTTACATTAAGCCGCAAACTCATTGGGAAAAGAAGCGTGAGTAAGATCAACGGAGAAAGCGTATCCATTTCGCAGCTTAAGGAGGCGGCAGGGATTTTGATTGATATTCATGGTCAGCACGAACATCAGTCTTTGCTCTACAAAAAGAATCATTTAACAATATTGGATGCTTTTGCAAAAGATGAGATCAAAGATGTAAAAACATCTGTTTCAGAAGCTTATTTGGTTTATAAAAAATATAAAGAAGAATTGGAATCCGCTAATTTTGATGAAAAAGAGCGAAACAAAGAAATGGGATTTCTTGAGTTCGAAATTCATGAGATCCAGTCTGCAAATTTGAAGGAACAAGAAGATGAACTGTTGGAAGAACAGTATCGCCGCATGGTGAATGGTCAGAAGATAATAGGAAATCTAGAAGAGGCATATAGTTATACCGCAAGATCAAACAGTAGTGCCAGCGATTCCTTAAGCCGAGCAATCTATTGTCTGCAGGAGGCTGCAAAATACGATGAATATGCAAATGATTTATATAACCAGCTCTCAGAAGTAGACAGTTTGTTAAACGATTTCAACCGTGAATTATCTGTATATAGTGAGTCCTTTGATTTTTCGGAAGAAGAATTCTATGAAGTAGAAAATCGTCTCAATGAAATCAATCGATTAAAATCAAAATATGGTAATAGCATTGAAGAAATCCTTGCATACTGCGAAGAAAAAGAAGAGACACTAATTAAGCTCAGAGATTATGATGCGTACCTGGAAAATCTTCGGGAAAATTTAAAAAATGCAGAATTAAACGTAGATACGATCTCCGCAAAACTTTCTGCATTGCGTAAAGAGGCTTCTGAAAGACTTACGATTGCGATCAGAGATGGTCTTTTAGATCTGAATTTCCTGGATGTTAAATTCGAGATGGTATTTACCAAAATGGATCATTACACATCAAACGGTATAGATGAAGTGGAATTTATGATTTCCATGAACCCAGGAGAACCAGTAAGATCACTTGGGGATGTGGCATCAGGTGGTGAACTTTCACGTATCATGCTTGCAATCAAAACAGTAATGGCAGAAAAGGATCAGATTGAAACTTTGATCTTTGATGAAATTGACGTGGGAATCAGCGGACGAACAGCACAGAAGGTTTCTGAAAAAATGGCAGTTATTGGTAGAAACCATCAAGTGATCTGTATTACTCACCTGGCTCAGATTGCAGCTATGGCAGATTCGCACTATTTGATCGAAAAGAATGTGATTGGTGGAAAGACGAAAACTACAATATCATTGCTTGACAGCGAGAGCGAAGTGGTTGAATTAGCACGAATTCTTGGTGGTGCAGAAATCACGGACACAGTGATGAAGAGCGCTGCAGAAATGAAACAATTGGCAAACAGCACAAAATAAGTCAGGCTGAAAAAATGAATATTTCACATACTAAAACAGACACGAAAGAGTGTCTGTTTTTTGGTTAGGAGGATGTGGAATGCGATGGTTTTGGTATAGAAGAGTATTAGTGGTTTTTGGTATATTAGGTACTATTTTAGGCGCGAGAATTTGTCTTGAAGAATATAAGAAAGAAGGTCAGGAAATAAGTACCCAAAATATAAATGACAATGAGGTGATAGTGGGCGGAATGCCTATTGGTATATACATGGACCTAGATGGTGTATTAGTTTTAGACACAGAGATGCTGGAAGATAAGAATGGAGAAATGCTGGAACCTGCGAAAAGACTAGTAAAGCCAGGAGATTATATCACGGCAATCAACGGGGAAAGTGTAGATAATAAATCGGAATTAATGGAGGAAGTGTCAAATTTATCGGAACCTGAGGTGGTCCTTCATGTTAGAAGAGAGGAAGAATTATTTGATGTGAAATTTAATCCCGTAGAAATCAGCGAAGATGAATACAAATTAGGAATCTGGGTACGAGATAGTGTGCAGGGACTTGGAACACTCACTTTTTTGACCAGTGATAATCGATTTGGAGCCTTGGGACATGGAATACATGATACGGATACAGATTCTTTGGTTGATATAGAAAAAGGAAATATTTACGATATTAGCATTGTAGGAATTCAAAAGGGGAGAAAAGGAAGTCCTGGGGGCTTGGAAGGCGTGATCATTTACAATAAAAAGAATATCCTGGGGACGATCACGGAGAACACAAAGAATGGAATATTTGGAGAATTGAAAAAACCGGATGAATTAATAGGTGAAGAAGAATATATAGAAATTTGCAATAAAAAAGATGTGGAAGTAGGAGATGCTCAGATAAGATGTTCAGTGGAAGGTGTACTCAAGGAATATGATGTTAGAATCAGGAGTATAGATTATTTTACAAAAGATGCAAACAAGGGGTTGGTGATAGAAGTTGTGGATCAGGAGTTGATAGAGAAAGCTGGCGGGATTGTACAAGGAATGAGCGGCTCGCCGATTATTCAGGATGGAAAACTGGTGGGTGCAGTGACCCATGTTCTGGTGAACGATCCCACACGGGGATACGGGATTTTTATAGAGAATATGATTGAGGCGGCATCATAACTTTGATAGGGGCAATATGCTCCTATCTTTTTTTGCGGCTTTGTTGTATAATCAATCATATATGTAACGGAGGAAAATGCTTTTATATAGTTTTACTTGATATGATATATTTAATTCGATTAAGATTTTGTGGATATAGAAAACCGCGATATACTTGAGTAAGGGGGATGCGATCATGTTGAATTTAAAAAGCAAAATCTTCGGGATTTTTGGGCAGAAAAAACCGACTGAAAACACGGAACCTTTTCGGGAAGAGCAGGTGCTTTGTGAACAGGCAGGCACAAATGAACCAAAGAAGCAAGAGATTCTTATTATCCCTGAATCCTTTGGAGAACTTGAAAGATATGTGCACAAGGTTGCGTTATGGTTCGAATCTGTATGGAATGGCAATTTCCAATGTACGGTAGAATCAAACAATGAGGACTATTATGTTAAGGACGGCGCTATATATAACAGAAGCAGAAATAGACTTGAGCTTGTTTTGCCGCTTAGGCAAGAAACATATATGTTTCCTCAAAATATAAAAGGAATAGGATATGAGGTATTAAAGTTTTGCGATGTAAAGAAAGTTGTTATCCCAGAAACCTACTCTGGTAGTATACATCAGTGGGGGTGTAAAATCGAACGTTTAGTTGTGAAAGGTCCCGTTACTTCAGTCGATGTTCAGGCATTTGCGGATAATGAGCGGCTACACTCTGTAGTGTTTTCGGATCATCCCCTCCGAATTGGAGAGAATGCATTTCGTGGATGTACAGGACTTTCAGAGCTGGTTCTTCCGTCTTACCACAATTTAGATATTGTGAATACAGAAAGTATAGATAGACAGCCTGCTTATAAAGATGGGCCGGCATTTTGCGATTGCGTAAATATTCGTACGTTAAACGTGGGTTCGTTGGTTGAAGAGTGGGATGCTGCAACAGAAACACTTATCATTCGTGGTTCAGGTGCGTTTTATGGGTCGGTTTTTGGAAGGGATTTTTATGTTTCTCCCAAGAAAGTAGTCATCGGTGGCGGAATAACAAGTATAAATAACATCTTGGGGCCCATAAATTCGTTTGGGATAAGGTTGTCTCGAAGAAGGCAGAAGGATCAGCTGACGACTCTTATTTTAGAGGAAGGCATAGAAAAAATCGGCTATCATGCATTTGCTGGTTGTGAACACTTAGAGGTTGTTCAATTTCCAAAAAGCTTGAAGAGAATTGAGGAGAAGGCATTTTATGATTGCATAGCATTGAGTGTGCCGGATCTTTCAGATGTTTCCGTAGGGCTGCAAGCATTTTGGGGCTGTAAAAATGCTCCATATATTGCAGAAGACTATGAAAAGACGATTTTCTGCGGACAATCAAAGGTGTTTGTAAATAGTGATGGAAAAAACTATTACGACGACTATAAAAAAGCGATTAGTCTGCTAAATGATTTCTGTCACAAAAGAATATTAAGAAATGTGCGGCTTCGTCAAGACAAAAACAGTGTATCTGCGATTTGGTCCAATACAAGTACACATTATCATGATGGATACGAATATAGCCAAGGAGCAATGATTAGTATCGAAAGGATATCCCTGGAGGAATACTTAGAGGTTGCCAAAAAAATTCCCATAGAAGAAATTACGTCTAAGTTTGGATATATAGCTGGAACATACAAAGCCGTTCAAAATAATTCGGAGGAGTTCTTTTTAGTTGAAATCAAAGAGGATTCTGATCGTTGTGAACTGAAATTTTATTGCAAAACACTCATGGGGATTATTGGATATTTTCGAATTCAAGAAGTGCATTGGGATACAATGTAAATGGAAATTAATTTTTAGTTAAAAATGTTGTCCCTAATGACAATCACCCGTGTCTGGCAGCCCGATTCTGTAAAACGGGCTGCTCGTTGGCGCTGTAACGCATGTACTGGTGAATGACCCAACAAAAGGGTATGGAATACTTATCAAGAATATATTAGATGTAACGGAATAAAAATTTTGCCAGGGACGGTTTGACCCTGACAATTTTCGATATTGTTTAGTTTTCGCTTGTAGATGCAAAATAGGTTCCTATCGCCATTATCAATAGTGCAACGGTGAAGATTATTGAAGGAAGCTCTTTGAATATCATAAGAGATAAACCTGCACCAATAAATGGAGACACCGCATAATAAGTGCTTGTCTTAGCGGCTCCCAAATCTCTTTGAGCATAAATATAAAAGAAATACTCAATCCATAAGCTACAAATCCAAGGAGCAATGCGATAACGATATATCCTATTTGAAAAAAACGTTCGCCAATAATGAGTGACAGAATCAAAGATCCAATTCCTGAACAGAACCCTTTTATTATAACGATTTGTGCAGGATTCTTTGAAGATAGCATACGAGTACAATTGTTCTCAAAGCCCCAACATACGCAAGCAAGCAGAACAAACACAGAACCTAAGGAGAACTGCAAACTGCTCATGTCTTCAAAAGACAGTAGTGAACTGGAAAGCAAGCTAAAAGGGTACATATCATTTTGATGTGTACCCTCATTATTTAATCTTTCTTTTGCTTTTTGAAGTTGATCGGAATTGCGCCTTCTTCAAAACAAAGCGGCATTGTCAATGCGTCAATTTCACTGCGGAACGGAGCGGTGCTGAATGTGACTGGTAATCCAGGAGGAATTTCACCACCACCCATCAAATCGCTGGTTATAAAAGTATCATAGTGATAGTGTTGTAATTTAGTATCCGCATCTATAAATTTCAGGAAGAGAGAATCTTCTTCCAAATGGATTTCAACAGGCGTATATCCATCACGGGTATATGTACCAACATACGCATCTAAAGAATGACTTGGAGTAGTACATTTTTTCTTTTCGCCAGTAAAAGGAGTTGTAAAATCCAGCCTCTTTTTGTTTTGTTCAGTCGCATATTCGTGATAACGTTTTACCCAATTACCACTTTCTGTGCCGATATAGTAATCATAAATTTCCTTCGCTAAAGCATAATGAAGCTGGCTGACATTCATGTTCGTAAAAATAACAACTCCGAGATTTAAATCAGGAATAAAACTGGTAGATGTTGAGAAACCGTCGATATTTCCACCATGTTGAACTAAAGTGTGGCCACGATAATTTTCCACAAACCATCCAAGACCGTAGGAAGGATGTGTTGTTTCTGGATGAGGCATATCCATAAGCTTTGGAAGTAGCATGTTAGGCTTATGCATTTCTGCCATAGCTTCTTTGCTGATAATTTGTTTGCCTTCAAACTCACCTTTATTAAGGTGTAAACTAACCCACTTAAGCATTTCTTCCACACATGAATTGACTGCAGCTGCAGGTCCAACTGGAGCTCCAGTACCGCTGGCATAGTCTTCATGTGGCATTTTATAAAACGAAATTTTTTTCGTACCTTCCATCATGTCAGCTGCTGGGTCTTGGCGATCGTAAGGTTCTGCATGATCAGAGTCTGCTTTTGTAGCATCAACAAACATATTTGTGCGAGTCATTCCTAATGGATTGAGAATATATTCTTGAACACACTGTTCCCAACTTTTTCCTGTTACTTTTTCAACTGCATATCCAGCAAGTATGTAACCGTAATTGTTATATTGGAATTTTGTTCGAATTGGTTTATTAGGTTCCAGATAACGTAGATTGAAAACGAGCTCTTCTTTGTTGAAATCCGTTCCGTACCAAGAATACTCATGACGAGGAAGACCACTTCGGTGGGAAAGAATATCTCTCAGTGTTAGGTTTGATGTCATATAATCGTCATAAAAGCGTACATTTGGCAAATATTGAATTAAAGGAGTATCCCAAGAAAGTTTTCCTTGATCTACCATAATAGCCACCAGGGCAGAAGTGAAAGCCTTAGAACAGCTAGCCAATTGATAGAGCGTCTTTCCTGTGGCAGGCAGATCGGTGTCACGATTACCGAAACCTTCACACATCACAGTACGACCATCTTTAATAATCCCGATAGAGATAGAAGGACTTTCCCAAAGTTTTAATCCATCTAGCGTTTGTTTGCGTATAAAATCTAAAAATTGCTGTTCGTTCATTCTTTTTGATTCTCCTTGTAATTAGATATAGAAATTGCAATAATTATAACATAGTTTCCGCACAAAAAGTCGGGTATTATAATATTACTCACTTTATAATGTAATCAGACAGGAGGAAAAGAAATGAATTGGGTTATTGAAATGCAGCAAGCAATTGATTACATTGAAACGAATCTGACAGAAGAAATTGATTATGTGGAAGTGGCAAAACAGGCATATTGGTCTAGTTATCATTTTCAGAGAGTATTTAGTGCTCTTTGTGGATATACATTAGGTGAATATATTCGCAATCGCAGATTGACATTAGCGGGTATCGAACTTTCTAGGGAAAAGGCAAAGGTAATTGATGTGGCAATCAAGTATGGGTACGAAAATCCTGACAGTTTTGCAAAAGCATTTCATAGATTCCATGGTATTACGCCATCACAAGCGCGCAATGAAGGGGTAATGCTGAAATCTTTTTCACGCCTATCATTAAATTTCACATTGGAAGGTGGTAGTATTATGAATTACAGAATTGAAGAAAAACCGTCTATGATATTAACAGGATATAAGCGTCGCTTTAGTGGAAGTCCTGCAGAAAGAGAGACTCAGGAAGCGGAATTATTTGTTTCGACGCGAGCAAATCAATATATCTTAAAGGGGATTTCTAGAGATTGTGATACACAATATGCAGTTATGAGTGGATTCACAGATGAAGGCTATGATTTTTATATTGCCTCAAAATTAGATGAGTTTGCTACAAATCATTTGGATTTAGAACTCGGTGAGGAAGATGCGAAAAGATTTGAACGAATTGATCTTCGAGGTGGATTATACTTGGTGTGCGAAACAGAACGAACACAATATCCAACGATGCAAATTGAAGAACTTCGCAAAAAAGCTGTAAGTGAATGGATTGCATCATCTGATTATGAACTGACAGAAGGTCCGGAGATTGCAGTGTACCATTGGTTCTATAAACATGGAGATGAAAATATAAACAGTTCCAGATATATTGAACTATGGTTACCAATTGCAAAAAAATAAAGTAGGGACAGTTTGAAACTGTCCCTGCTGCATTTAATCGTCTTTTTTTCTTCGAAATATTATCGATGTTTTGTGTGATATATAAGGGGGATGCCGCTAGCGTTCCAATTATTTATGATGTATAATAGACAAAAATAGAATTGGGGGAAGAGAGGATTGACTTTGTATAAATATGAACTTCATGCGCATACATCGGAATGTGACAGGGAGGCTCATTTGAGTGCTCGTGAACTTGTGCATTTGTATAAGAATGCGGGATATGATGGAATAGTAATCACAGATCACTATATAGAACTTTTTTATACGAATTGGTTTCCGGATGAAGTGGAAGGCCTTACGCATGACCAACAGGTAGCCCGTTGGTTGAGAGGATTCCGTGTTGCAAGAGAAGAAGGCCGCAAAATCGGATTTGTTGTTCTTCCGGGTGCAGAAGTACGTTTTAACGGTTATCCAAATGATTACTTGATTTACGGCTTACAGGAAGAGTTTTTTTATACCGTTCCCAGATTAAATGAATTGCGGAATGTAAATGATCTTTTGGAATTATTACCGCCTGATGTATGTGTTGTGCAGGCGCATCCGTTCCGCGATGGAATGGTCGTAGCCAATCCGAAAGGACTTTTTGGGGTGGAAGTGTATAATGGCGGCACAGAAAAATTCCGCAATGAAATCGCACGACAGTTTGCTGGTCATTATAAACTTGCAATGACATCAGGATCAGATATACATAGCATGGAACGTTTGGCAAAAGGTGGTATTGCGACAAAGGTAAGGATTGAAACGCCCGAGGATCTGATTTCAGTACTCAGAAATGGAGAGTACTCTTTGATCGAAAAGGATGAATAATGAATTATAGTAAATATATTTCATGTAAACTATTTTGAAAAAATAAACAGGGGCAACTGCCCCTGTTATTTTTATATGTCTCTATGGTCTTAATCCCATACCGCCTTCCAATGTCAATGTTTCACCTGTCAAATATTTCATATCAGGTGATGCGAGGTGAACGCATACACGACCAATTTCTGTTTCTGGATCGCCGTAGTGTCCAGCTGGTGGCATTTTTACATTTGCTTTGAAAGCATCTGGATATGCTTTTTCAAAGTTTTCTAATTGCGATGTCCAAGCGAGAGGGCAGATTACATTTACATTGATACCGTCTTTCGCCCATTCTGTTGCAGCTACACGACTAAGTCCACGAACACCTTCTTTAGCAGCAGCGTAAGAACATTGTCCGAAGTTACCGAAAAGTCCTGCACCAGAAGCAAAGTTGATTACAGTTCCTTTTGTCTCTGCCAAATATGGATAACATGCTTTCATGTAATAGAATGTTGCATAAAGTCCTGAATACATTGCAAGGTTAAATTGTTCTGTTGTGTGATCCGCCAATGTAACACCAGAAGCAGAAGCTTGTGCGTTGTTGATCAAAACGTCAATTCTTCCGAATTTTTCAAGTGTTTTTTGAACCACGTTATTGACAACAGCCTCGTTGTCAGAACCGTCGCTCACATCTGCTTGCACGATTAAAACTTCTATACCATAAAGTCTTTCTAATTCTTCTTTTGCATCTTCAAGTTTCTTGACATTACGTCCTGTAATAACTAAGTTAGCGCCTTCTTTCGCATATGCTGTAGCAATGCCGTATCCAATAGAGCCACATCTTCCGTCACTTAACACTGCTCGTCCAGCTCCTGTAATAATGGCTGTTTTTCCTTTTAAATATCCCATAGTGTGCCTCCTTCAAACTTTATCTATTTCTTAACTTTATTTTACCATGAATTGTGTAAAATGTATACAATAGTCTGAAAATTAACAATACTGATATTTAATTAACGGAAATGTCCAGAAATTAACGATATTTTGTGACCCAATTTGCAATATCAGAAATCACATCTTCACTGATATGCTGTTCGATATTATATTCTTGCTTTGCTTTCATAATGTTTCCATACACAGAAGGAACAAAAGCGTGGTTTAAATTTGGGTATAGCCTAAAAGTTACATTTGATTTGTTCTTTAGAAGCTCTCGATAAACTGAAAAATCTTTATCAACCTTTGCCTGAAAATCCTTTTCTCCTTGCATGATCAACATTGGTTTTTCAAGAGAAATCAGATAGTCAGCAACAGTAGGTTTTCCCATTTCTTTAAAGTAATAAAGAGTAGTGCCCCCACCAACTTTCTTTCTCTTTGCTTCTTCATCTGAAAGTTCATATAGTCCATCAAAGAGAGCAGAAATTTTTGAAACTTGTTTTTTAACAATCCAATGCACGAATCCTTTTGTAGTACGCAACACATCTTCATTTTGATCTATCATAATTTCTTCTAATCTCCGTGGAGATCCAGCCAAAATAATTAATCCTTTGTAGTTACCACCCTCAGAATCAATACGAGGAGCTAACATTCCGCCCATACTATGACCAATAATAAAGACTCTTTCAGAATCAATACGTGGATCTTTTTTTAATATTTCTGTGGCAAGAATTGCATCATCAATGGTTTCTTCTTTTACGGTTATCGTGATACTTTTGTCTTTGAGTAGCTTCCATCCATGTACAAAAGAACGTTTATCGTATCGAATAGAAGCGATTCCATGTTTGGAAAGCCCCTCTGCCAAGTCTTTAAAAGGAGTCAGCTTCCCAACTTTTTCATCCATGTTACTTGCACCTGAACCATGGACAAACACAACTGCAGGGACAGAATCAGTTACATCATCTGGCAACGTAAGTATGCCATTTAAGGGGTAATTTGTGTGTTCTCCAACAATAATTTTTTCTGTTATCATATTATCACCTCGAAATATTATCGGTGTTTTGTGTAATATATAAAGGAATATGCAATTGGCACGAATACTAGCACCAGCATGACAACAGGCATAACCAAAGTGTCAGCCAAACCTAAAAATGCAAGGATTGTAAATATTGCACCACCTGCCATCCAGATTTTTCCGGCAAAACGGTGTGTATTATTCCAATTTTCTTCATCATTGAGTGTCCAAGGAATTTTGATTCCAATTGTGTAATTTTGTCGACATTTTGGAAGATAGTTGCCTATCACAATAAAAATAATTCCTACAAGAACCATCATGTAAGTAGTAGTATTGATCGTTAAACCCAGATTATAACCATAGATTGTCAACGAAGTAAACCATGAGATCGCAGGGATGACCCACAAAATCACCTTGAAGATTTTATCTCCTATTTTATGACTTTTGGGATCCATACATGTTGCAAAAGTACATAAAAGATGTATTGCAAGAACAATAAGTGGCAAGCCAAATACTGCAAATGATTTTGATGCCCATCCATCAGCTACATTATTCATATCGAAATGTGTTGCCAGTTCATTAGGAAGTTTATTCCATAGTATAAGACCAATTATAATTGGCATTAATGTAACAATTGATGTAGAGATAATTGTTTTTTGGTATAATTTGAATTTTTTCATTTTTTATTCCCCTTTCAATTCTGACAGCCAAAGCATTACTTCTTCAACCACAGATGTATTTAATTCATAGTAAATAAAATTTTTTTCTTTCTGTTCAAATACCAATTCTGCTTTTTTTAGAATACTTAGATGATAGGAAATGGTAGCACCAGTCATGTCAAAATGACTGCCTATTTCTCCTGCTGACATTCGTTTTTTCTTTAATAGCATAAGAATTTCACGTCTGACGGGGTCCGATAGGGCTTTAAAAGTGTTTGCAAATCCCATATATACGCAGCCTCCTTTGAAAATTATTTAGAAATTCTTCTAAATAGATACTAGCATAGTAAGTACAAAGTGGCAAGAACTATTTAGAAAAATATCTAAATAGTATTATTTGTTTTTGATGTATACATGAATCTGTTAATTTTATAGAAATATTCGACAAATATTTGTCAAAGAGGTATAATGTACATATTAAATAACGTGAAATATGCGAAAGGAAAAAAGAAATGGATAAAAAATACGAATCACTATTTACGCCATGGAAAATAGGAAATGTAGAAATCAAAAACCGTATTGTAATGTGTCCAATGGGCGGCACTTCTTTATTCGGTTGGTTTGAACTTGGTGGTTGTCATTTTGATAAGGAAGCTGCAAATCTCTTTTTAGAAAGAGCGAATAATAACGTGGGGCTTATCATTCCAGGTATTGCACCACTTCGTGATACATTCTGGGGAAAATGGTTATGGCAGAATCCTAAGATGTTTGATGAGTTAAAGGTGTTTATGGATGAAATTCATAAAACAGGTGCTAAATTGTTCGTGCAGCTGACGGCAGGTATGGGACGTTCTTGGGCAATCACAGAACTTGTTGCACCATTACATAAGAACAAAATTACAAGAGCGTTGCTGAAACCTGTTCTCGATACATCGCATGAGCTTGCAAGTCCAAGTCCACAGCCATCACGCTGGGCTCACGACATTATTTGTCCAGAGATGACAGTAGAACAAATCCATGAAATTATCGAAGCCTTTGCAAAAACAGCCAAACTTTGTAAAGAAGCAGGAGTAGACGGTGTGGAAGTCCATGCGGTGCATGAAGGATATTTGCTTGACCAGTTTGCGATTGAATTCTTTAATAAGAGAACAGATGAATATGGTGGAAGCTTTGAAAACAGATATCGTTTTGCCGCAGAAGTTGTCAAAGCGATAAAAGCGTCTTGTGGCGATGATTATCCGGTTTCTCTCCGATATTCAGTAGAATCGAAATTAAAAGGCTTCTGTGAAGGTGCTATGCCAGGGGAAGATTACGTAGAAGTTGGAAGAAATATGGAAGAGTCAGAAAAGGCAGCCAAATATCTTCAAGATATGGGATATGATATGCTGAATGCTGACAATGGTACATACGATTCTTGGTACTGGGCTCATCCACCAATGTATATGCCAGAAAACTGTAATCTGGATGATGTGGCTCATATTAAGAAATTTGTTGATATTCCTGTTGTGTGCGCAGGGCGTATGGATCCTGAAGTTGGGGCAAAAGCTGTAGAAGAAGGTAAGATTGATGGCGTTGGTGTTGCACGTCAGTTTCTTGCTGATCCTGAATGGATCACAAAGATGATTGAAGACAGATTAGAAGACATCAGACCATGTATCTGTTGTCACAGTGGATGCTTTAACTTCTCTTCATCAAAAGGACATGCGAATACACAGGATTTGACAGATACAATGGGACTTGCGCGTTGTGCACTCAATCCTAAAACGATGCAGTCAAAGAAGTACTATATTAAGCCAGCTAAGAAAGAAAAGAAAATTGCGATCATCGGTGGTGGTATCGGTGGTATGGAAGCGGCACTTGTATGCGCGAAACGTGGACATAAAGTAACACTTTTCGAAAAAAGTGATAAACTTGGTGGCGTGTTTATTGCAGCGGCTTCACCGTCATTTAAGGAAAAGGACAGAGATCTCATTGCTTGGTACATTCGCGAACTTTCAAAATATCCAATCGAAGTGAAGATGAACACAGAAGTGAAAGATACTACGACTTTGGATGCAGATGAAGTGATTGTGGCAACAGGAGCAGTTGCAAAACGTATTCCTGTGAAAGGCATGGAATATGCAATTGAAGCAGTAGATTATCTTCTTGGAAAGAAAGAAGTAGGAGAAAACGTAACGATCATTGGTGGTGGATTAACAGGTTGTGAGATTGCTTATGAATTATTCCTTCAAGGAAAGAAACCAACAATTGTAGAAATGCAGGATGACCTGATTACAACAAAAGGAATCTGTCTTGCTAATACAAGTTATCTTAGAGACTGTTTCAAGACAAATAAAGTTCCAGTGCATTTGGAAACAGCTTTATGTGAAATCGGTGAAAAATCAGTAACTGTAAGAGATAAGAGTGGAAAGACTTTTGATATTCCATCAGATTCTGTAATCATGTCAGTTGGTTATAATCCAGCACCAGTTGCACAGAAAGCAAAACATGTTCATGTGATCGGAGACGCTGCTAAGGTGGGTAACCTTAGAACCGTAATCTGGGGTGCATGGGATGTATGTATGAAACTCTAGTACAAAGGAGAGAAAACTATGTTATTAACACAAGAACAACAAGCAATTCTTGATGGACAAAAGGGTGAAACTCTTGCGAAAGTTATGAAAACTTTAGTGATGTATGGTGAGGCTTTTGAGGCAGAAAAATTAGTTCCTATTACATCAGAATATAATCATTTAGTTACATCATTTGGTTTGAAAGTAATGTCACCGGTGTATGATCTGATGCAGCAGATTTTAGACGCAGGTGTTACTTCTGGACAAAAATTTTCTGTAGATCCAAGACCATTGGATAAAAATGTTCCAGCAAGCTTTTTGCAAAATTTTGTTTTTAATAAATTTATGTACACAAAACAAGATTTCTATGAAGGTCAGTTGGAAAAACTTGGACTAATGGATAAAGATGCATTCACTTGTACATGTTATATGGATGAAGTTGGAAATGTTCCTAAAAAAGGAGATGTTCTATCTTGGGCAGAATCCAGTGCAGTTGTATATGCAAACTCTGTGTTAGGTGCAAGATGTAATCGTAACTCAGGTATCATTGATATCATGGGATCTATTGTAGGCTATGTTCCATATTTTGGACTTCTTACAGATGAAGGAAGAAAAGCTACTTGGATTGTAAAAGTAG
>JAZQMU010000015.1:0-8804 GCA_045543595.1 Faecalimonas sp. | reverse complement strand
GATCAACAGTGCGATGACGATCGTCAGTGTTTTGATCAGTATGTTGGTGTTAAGTGTTCCTCTTACATTTGTGACGCTTATCATGGTTGCGATCATGCTTTGGGCGAGCAAGACGGCAGCAGGAAAAAGTGGGAAATATTTTGTGGACCAACAGAGAAATCTTGGGAATGTAAATGGGTTTATTGAAGAGATGATGAGTGGACAGAAAGTAGTCAAAGTATTCTGTCACGAAGAAAAGAATAAAGAAACCTTTAAAGAACTCAATGATGCACTTTATGAAAGTGCGGATCGTGCTCATACATTTGCAAATATTTTGGGACCGATCAATGCCCAGCTTGGCAATGTGAGTTATGTGGTCTGCGCCATTACAGGTGGGTTGCTGGCTCTAAATAATGTAGGTGGATTTACTCTTGGTGGACTTGCAAGTTTCCTCACATTTAATAAGAGCTTCAGTCAGCCAATCAACCAGATCAGTATGCAGTTGAACTCTATTGTTATGGCTCTTGCCGGAGCAGAACGTGTCTTTAAACTTATGGATGAAGAAGTGGAAGTAGATAATGGATATGTCATACTGGTAAATGCAAAGGAAGTAGACGGCAAACTGACAGAGTGTAAAGAACGTACCGGACGCTGGGCATGGAAGCATACGCACCAGGCAGACGGAAGTGTGGATTATGTGGAAGTGAAGGGCGATGTGGTCTTTGATGGTGTTGACTTTGGTTATACCGATGAAAAGATGGTGCTTCATGATATCAAGATGTACGCGACACCAGGTCAGAAAATTGCTTTCGTGGGATCTACAGGTGCAGGAAAGACGACGATCACAAACCTGATCAACCGTTTTTATGATATTCAAGATGGCAAGATCCGTTACGATGGAATCAACATCAATAAGATTAAGAAGGGGGATCTTCGTCGTTCTTTAGGTATTGTTCTTCAGGATACGAAGTTGTTTACAGGAACTGTAAAAGAAAATATTCGTTATGGTAAATTGGATGCGACAGATGAAGAAGTGGTTGCAGCGGCAAAACTTGCAAATGCAGATGGTTTTATCCGCCGATTACCACAAGGATATGATACGATGCTTACCGGAGATGGTGCAAATCTAAGTCAAGGGCAGAGACAGCTTCTTGCCATTGCCCGTGCAGCGATTGCAGATCCGCCAGTTCTGATTCTGGACGAGGCGACAAGTTCTATTGACACAAGAACAGAACGTATTGTACAAGATGGCATGGACCGACTGATGAAGGGAAGAACAACATTTGTTATTGCTCATCGCTTGTCAACAGTTCGTAATTCAGACTGTATCATGGTTCTGGAACAAGGACGCATTATCGAGAGAGGAACTCACGAACAATTGTTAGAAGAAAAAGGGAAATATTATCAGTTGTATACAGGAAATGCAATTCAGGCATAAAGAAAAGGAAGTTTGAACTATCATCGATAGTTTCGAACTTCCTTATTTTTCTTCTGTTAATGCATTAAAACAGTTAGTGAGATGAATACTGTTAGAAGCAGCGATGATCACCTCTCTGAATAATACCTTTTCGTCACTTTGTGTTACTCCAATCCCTTCTGCAAAATCGCGGAGACCATATACATAGAATAACATGTTTTCAAATTCAGCACAGAGATAGTCGTAGGCGATGATCGTAGGATATGTTTTCTCCTGCATCTTGCGAAGCTGCAGGATGTGATCCATAGTTAAAACCGTTTTGGCAATTGCAATGTAAAACAGATAAGCAATCTGCTCTGCGTGGTAGAGCTTTTTAACAGGTGCTGTAATGATTCCTTTCTTTACATAGTTGCTTATCATGGACGTTGTTATTTCAATACAACCCAAAGGTTTTAATGCTTCATTGATATATTGTGCTGTCTGTTCAAGATATAGGCCATTGTCAGGAATTTCATGGTATCTTGGCAGATGAAAATCTTTAATTTTATTTGCTAATTGTTTTTTGATATCTTCTCTCATAGGAGATATTGTACTTTTTTATGTTTTTACCGTCAACTGTTTAAGATGTAAAATTTATATAAAAATAAATAATATAAATATTGACGGAAAAGGATGAAATTGGTATTATGTACTAGGACATCGGTTTTTGAAAAACTGATAAAATGGTCAAAAAAACGAAAAGGAAGAAAAGAATGAAAATAAGAATTGTGGCAGATTCATCTGCAGATTTATATACGAACATAGAAAAAGGAATTGTGTCTGTACCATTGAAGCTTGTGACAGATGAGAAAGAGTATGTGGACGATGATAATATCGATGTGGAACAGATGGTAGAAGAATTGTCCAAATATAATGGACGTTCTGGAAGTGCCTGTCCTGGCACAGGAGAATGGCTCGAAGCTTTTGGTGATGCAGACTGGGTGTTTGGCGTTGCAATTACAAGTCATTTGTCAGGCAGCTATAACGCGGCACGTGTTGCTAAAGAACAATATGAAGAAGAATATCCAGGACGTCGTGTGTATATTGTGGACTCTCTTGCAGCAGGACCAGAACTTAGTATGATCGTGGATAAGATTCAGGAGTATGTGAATAAAGGCTTGGACTTTGATGCGATCTGCGAAGCAATTGAAGCTTATGCAGAGAATGTGGAAACGATGTTCGCGTTGAAGTCATTGAGAAATCTCGCTAATAATGGTCGTGTAAGTCCAGCAGTTGCAAAGATCGCTGGTATTTTAGGTATCCAAGTTGTTGGAAAAGCGTTAAACGGCGAATTGGAACAAGTGGATAAAGCACGCGGTGAGAAGAAGATGATTGCAAGCTTTGTAAAGAATATGAAAGAACTTGGCTATGCAGGGGGACTTGTGAGAGTGAACCATTGTCTGAATGAGGAGATTGCAGATATGTTAAAGAAAGCAATCCAGAAAGAGTACTCAGACGCAGAAGTGCAGATTGGAAAAACAAAAGGGTTATGTAGCTTCTATGCAGAAAGAGGCGGCATGATTGTAGGATTTGAAACAAAAAAATAGTTAATTAAGGATGGAATTCGACGAGTTTCATCCTTTTTTGTTGAAAGGAAGGGAATCCTGGAGTATGCTAGAGACGTGTGATATAGGAGTATAATGTATGAATAAAGAAAAGAAAGGGTGTCAGTTGTGCCCTAGACAATGTAATGTAAAAAGAGAAGAAGGCGAAAAAGGGTTCTGCGGTGTTGCAGGAACTGGAATCATAGGTGCAAGGGCTGGACTTCATATGTGGGAGGAACCTTGTATTTCAGGAAAAAATGGTTCTGGTACTGTGTTTTTTAGTGGCTGTCCATTACGCTGTGTTTACTGTCAAAACTATAATATAGCAAATGCCATGACAGGTGTTGAGATAACCAAAGAAAGACTTGCTGAAATCTTTTTAGAGTTACAGGAAAAGAAGGCAGAGAATATCAACCTTGTGACTCAAACTCATTATACGCTGCAAATTATCTGGGCTATAAAAGAAGCCAAAAAAAACGGACTTCATATTCCAATTGTATATAATTGCAGTGGATATGAAAACGTAGAAACATTAGAGTTATTAGATGGTCTTGTAGATATCTATTTGACTGATTTTAAATATATGGACACCCAGATAGCGAAGCGTTATTCAAAAGCAGAAGATTATCCTCAAGTGGCAAAATCCGCTTTGGAAGAGATGGTGAGACAATGCGGAGAATCAGAATTTGATGAACGTGGAATGATGAAAAAGGGTGTTATTGTAAGACATTTGCTTCTGCCAGGAATGGTACAGAATGGAAAAGATGTGGTGAAATATGTGTATAACACCTATGGTGATAAAGTGTTTTTGAGTTTAATGAATCAGTATACGCCATTGCCTCAAGTAAAGGATTACCCTGAAATCGATCGTCGTATTACAGAAGAAGAATATGATGAGTTCGTAGATTATGCCATTGAAATCGGTGTAGAGAATGGTTTTATACAAGAGGGAGAAACTGCAGAGGAAAGTTTCATCCCAGAATTTGATAATGAAGGAATGAAAAAATGTTAGTAATAGGATCTCATATGTCGGTGGCCAAAGGGATCGCAAAGGCGACAGAAGATGTTGTGAAAATGAACGCAAACACCATGCAGTTTTTTAGTCGCAACCCGAGAGGCTCCAGTTTTAAAACATATACAGAAGACGAAGTTGAAAAATTTCAAAAGATTAGAAAGGAACACGGCTTTGGCCCCCTTTTGGCTCATGCACCGTATACGCTTAACCTTGCTAGTGCAACAGAAAAGACGTACGAATTTGCATGTATGGTTATCAAGGAAGATATTGCCAGAATGGATGCGCTTGGTATAGAATACTTAGTGTTTCATCCGGGGAGTCATACAGGGATTGGTACGGAAGCAGGAATACAGAATATAATAGACGGACTGAATCAGGCAATTTCGGGAGATGAGAAGCTGACAGTTCTCCTTGAAACGATGTCAGGAAAGGGAACCGAGATCGGAAGAACATTTGAAGAATTGAAAGCGATCAGAGATGGTCTGAAGCATCCAGAAAGAGTGGGTATTTGCTTAGATACTTGTCACATCTTTTCGGCAGGATATGATATTGTGAATGATCTGGATGGAGTTTTGGAAGAGTTTGACCGCGTACTCGGCCTTGAATTATTGAAAGCTGTTCATCTGAATGACAGTATGATGCCATTTGGTGAGAATAAAGACAGACATGAAACTTTTGGAAATGGTTATATTGGAATGGAAACATTATTAAATATTATGAGACATCCAAAGCTAAAAGATATTCCGTTTTATTTGGAAACACCGTTGGATGATGAAGGACATAAAGAAGAGATTCGAATGATAAAGGAGCAATTGCAATGAATGTGAAAATGAACAGAACAATGGATTACTTTAAATTAGTACCGTTATTTATTAAATCGGGTTTAGAAATTCATGAAGAGGATCCAGTTCCAGAAGGTCTTGTGACTTGTTTTGAATTGATCAATGAAGAAAATGGAGAACTTGTAGGTGCATCTGGACTTGTTCATCACAACGACATTTTTATTGTTCGTTGCATTGCAGTCGATGAAAAATACAGGGGAAATGGATTTGGAAGAGTTTTGGTGGAAGCGGTTCTTGAAGAGGCAAAATTGTTAAATGCCAAAGAAGCGTAGTTGACGGGAAAGATACCAAGATTTTACGAAAAGTTTGGATTTGAAGTGATCGACAGAAGTGTCGCACCACGTATTTCCAATTGTCAGGAATGCAAACAGTTCCATAATGGATGCGAGTCTGAAATTATGAGAATACGATTTTAGGATAGGAGAAACATATTTATGAAATATACATTTCCACATTATTTTGATCAATTTCAATGTGTTGCAGCTGAATGTGAGGACACATGTTGTGCAGGCTGGGCAATTATGATCGATGAGGATTCTTTGGAAAAATATAAAAACTATCAGGGTGCGTTTGGCAACAGACTCCGTAATTCCATTGATTGGAAAGAAGGATGCTTTTGTCAACATGATAAAAGGTGTGCGTTTTTGAATGAAGACAATTTGTGTGATCTTCATATTGAAGCAGGAGAGGATATGCTCTGTGATACTTGCCGTAATTATCCGCGTCACATGGAGGAGTTTGAAGGTCTGCGAGAAGGTTCCTTATCTCTTTCCTGTATCGAATCGGCAAAGATTATCCTTGGATGTGAGGAAGCCGTACAATTCATCACGTTGGAGGATGACGTGGAAGATGAAGAATACGAAGATTTTGATTTTCTGCTTTTTACAAAACTTATGGATGCAAGAGGCAAGATTTTGGAAGTGCTTCAAAACCGCGATATAGACATTATGATGCGTGTGAGTATGGTGCTGGATCTTGCGCAGAAAATGCAGGATGCTGTGGATGATGAAGAATTCTTTAAGATTGATGATCTGTTAGAAGACTTTGGTTCAATGAATATGACACTTGAATTTCAGAAAAATGCGGAAAAGTATCGTATTGGAGAAAACGAATTTTGTGGGAATATGCGGAAAATCTTTCGCTTATTCAGCAAATTGGAAGTGTTAAAAGCGGATTGGCCAGACTATGTAAAGAAGGCAGAATTGTTTCTTTATGGGAACGGACAGAGAGAGTATGAAAAACAGCGTCAAGCATTTCACAAACTTTGCGGTTTAAAGAGTTCCCAATATGAAAATTGGTCTAACTGGATAGAGCAATTGATGGTCTATTTTGTGTTTACCTACTTTTGCGGAGCAGTGTATGATGACAACGTTTTAGGGAAAATGCAGACCGCGGTTGTATCTACTTTGCTCATACAGGAACTTGCCATTGCGAAATGGGCAGAATATATGGAAAACCTTGATTTTGCCACTTTTGTTGATATCGCTCATCGAGTATCGAGAGAGATTGAACATTCGGATGTGAATCTGCTTCGTTTAGAAAAGATTTTCGATACGAATGTGGTGTACAAAACAGAGAATTTACTAAATATGGTTTTGTTTAAAAATTAACACAATATTTTGTGGTTTGATAGTAAAGAAATGGAATATTTAGTTTACTTTATTTGTCGAAAGGTGTATACTTAATAAAGTTGACAAGACGAATTCTTTTGTAAGAAAGAGAGGATGTAAGGTATGAGAAAAGAAGATTTGAAGTATGGAGTTTATATCCAGACACTCAAAGAAGAACTCGTTCCAGCAATGGGATGTACGGAGCCAATCGCAGTAGCGTATGGTGCAGCAAAGGCAAGAGAAGTTCTTGGATGTATGCCAGAACGCGTTGAGATTGGCGCAAGCGGAAGTATTATTAAGAATGTTAAGAGCGTTATCGTTCCTAACACAAATAGATTAAAAGGTATTCCAGCGGCTGCTACAGCAGGTATCGTTGGCGGGAAACCTGAAAAAGAATTAGAGTGTATCGCATCAGTTACACCAGAAGAAATTGCAGGAATGAAAGAATTCCTTGATAAAACACCGATTACAGTAGAGCATGTTGATAATGGATTTACATTTGAAATCCTCATTACTGTATATGCAGGTGAGTCTTACGCAAAAGTAAGAATCGTAAATTACCATACAAACATCATCTTAATTGAAAAAGATGGGGAAGTGCTTTACGAAGTGAAAGTAGATGGCGAAGGTGAAACAGGCCACACAGACCGTTCACTCCTCAACTTTGCAGATATCTTTGATTTCGCTAACACAGTGGATATTGAAGATATAAAACCAATCCTTCAAAGACAAGTGGAATACAACACAGCGATCGCTGAAGAAGGACTCCGCGGAAACTGGGGGTCAAACATCGGAAGTATTCTTTTAGATACATACGGTGATGCAGTTCATATCAGAGCAAAAGCAAAAGCAGCAGCTGGTTCTGACGCTCGTATGAATGGTTGTGAACTTCCTGTAGTTATCAACTCAGGTAGTGGTAACCAAGGTATGACAACATCACTTCCAGTTATTGAATATGCAAAAGAATTAAACGTAGGCGAAGAGAGAATGTACAGAGCATTGGCTCTCGCGAATCTTGTAACGATCCATCAAAAGACAGGTATCGGACGTCTCTCAGCTTTCTGTGGCGCAGTAAGTGCAGGAGCAGGAGCTGGAGCAGGTATTGCATACCTGAAAGGTGCAGAAGTAGAAGGTATCTCAAACACAGTAGTAAATGCACTTGCTAACACAGGCGGTATCGTTTGTGACGGTGCAAAGGCTTCCTGTGCTGCTAAGATTGCATCTGCAGTAGAAGCAGGTATCCTCGGATACAGTATGCACGTAAGTGATAACAATTTTATGCCAGAAGACGGTCTTGTTGCTGAAGATCCAGAAAAGACAGTAGAAAACATTGGTCGTCTTGGAAAAGAAGGTATGAAACTTACAAACGAAGAAATCATCAAAATGATGGTGGAATCATAAGATTGTTAATAAAGATTATATGTATGATTGAGAAAAGAGAGGTATGTCGACCATGTGGTCGACAGAGAGGAGAAGTAACAATTATGAAAATTTTAAAAAGCTTACCAGCTAGATTATTAATCGGTATTATCATCGGTATTGTAATTGGTCTTGTAGCTCCAGTAGGACTTATGACAGTTCTTGTACCAATTAAAAATATCATGGGTCAACTTATTAACTTTATCGTTCCATTGATCGTTATCGGATTTATCGCTCCATCGATCACAAAACTTGGAAACAATGCAACAAGAATGCTTGGAGTAGCTATCGTTTTAGCATATGTATCTTCAGTATTAGCAGCGCTTCTTTCTATGGGAGCAGGTTATGCAATCATTCCTGGATTATCATTTGGCGATCCTGTAGGATTAAAAGAATTACCAGCTGACGTATTCAGCCTTTCAATCCCACAAATCATGCCAGTAATGTCTGCATTAGCATTTTCTGTACTTATTGGTCTTGCAGCAGTTTGGACAAAAGCTAAAACTATCACAGTTATTTTAGACGAATTCCAAAAAATCGTTTTAGACCTTGTTAAGAAGATCGTAATTCCAATCCTTCCATTCTTCATCGCATGTACATTTGCATGCTTAGCATACGAAGGAACAATTACAAAACAATTACCAATCTTCTTAATCGCTGTAGTGATCGTTATGGTAGGACACTATATCTGGTTAGCAGTTCTTTACATTGCAGCAGGTGCTTACTCTGGAAAGAGCTTTATGGAAGTATTAAAACACTACGGTCCAGCTTACATCACAGCTGTTGGTACAATGTCTTCAGCTGCTACATTATCAGTAGCTCTTAGCTGTGCTAAAAAATCTAAAGTTCTTCGTGATGACATGGTAGACTTTGGTGTACCTTTATTTGCTAACATCCACCTTTGCGGTTCAGTTTTAACAGAAGTATTCTTCGTTATGA
>JAZQMU010000014.1:0-3613 GCA_045543595.1 Faecalimonas sp. | reverse complement strand
CGTTCCGCAACTTCCTGGTTTTCACGGAAAACACCGCTCTGTTTTAAAAGTTCATCAACTAATGTTGTCTTACCATGGTCAACATGGGCAATGATTGCGATATTACGCACATCTTCACGTTTAGTTTTCATGAATCATCATCCTTTTCTACATGAAATAATTATATATATACAACCCTTACATTTTAGCACATTCTTATGTTTTTACAAGGTGGAAGAAAATATTTTAAGATTTGGTTCTAAATTTGGAAAAACATTCATACATTAACTAATGAATGAAAAGTACAGACAAGAGAAGGGAGATTATAAATTCATGTCAGATAAGATTATTGAGAACAATCAGGTAACTATTATTGGTGAGGTGGCTTCCGGATTTACGTTCAGTCACGAAGTCTTTGGGGAAGGATTCTATATGGTGGATGTGCTGGTGAAACGTCTCAGCAGCTCCGATGACAGAATCCCTCTTATGATTTCGGAAAGACTGATTGATGTAGAGCAGGATTACACAGGCGAATATATTATGGCGACAGGCCAGTTTCGTTCGTATAACCAGCATGATGAACAGAAGAATCGATTGGTACTTTCGGTGTTTGTGAGGGAAGTATCGTTTGTGGAGGAAGAAGTGGATGGAGCGAAGACGAATACGATTTTGCTCGATGGCTATATTTGTAAGAAACCAATCTATCGCAAGACGCCTCTTGGAAGAGAAATAGCAGATCTGCTTCTTGCGGTAAACAGACCATATGGAAAATCGGATTACATACCTTGTATCTGCTGGGGAAGAAATGCCCGTTTTGCATCAGGGTTTGAAGTGGGAGAACATGTGCAGATTCTTGGCAGGATCCAGAGCCGTGAGTATGTGAAAAAGATATCGGAACTGGAAACAGAAAAGAGAACAGCATATGAAGTTTCCGTGAGCAAATTGGAATGTGTCTTAGATTGACATTGTATGGGAATAGTGCTAAAATCTTCTCTATAATTTGAAAATTTTAGGAGGATTACTATGGCTATTTTTACAGGTGCAGGCGTAGCGATCGTTACACCTTTTAATCCAGACGGAAGCGTTAATTATAATAAATTAGAAGAATTGATCGATTTCCATTGTAACAATGGAACAGACAGTATTATCATTTGTGGAACAACAGGAGAATCTGCCACTTTATCGGAAGCAGAACACGTTGACTGTATTAAGAAAGCGGTAGAATTTACAAGAGGAAGACTTCCAGTTGTAGCAGGAACAGGTTCTAACTCTACACAGACTGCGATCGAATTATCAACAGCAGCAGTAGAAGCCGGAGCTGACGGTTTGTTAGTTGTAACTCCATATTACAACAAGTGTACACAACAAGGTCTTGTTCAACACTACACAGCGATTGCAGAAGCTGCAAAAGCTCCAATCATTATGTACAGTGTTGCAAGCAGAACAGGTGTGAACATTGCACCAGATACAGTATCAACTCTTTTCAAGAATGTTGATAACATTGTTGGTATTAAAGAAGCATCAGGAAATATTTCTCAGATCGCGAAGATCATGAATCTTACAGATGGCAAGATCGATCTTTATTCAGGCAACGATGATCAGATCGTTCCAATCATGTCACTTGGCGGTATTGGAGTTATTTCAGTATTATCAAACGTGGCTCCAAAAGAAACACACGACATTTGCGCAAAGTATTTAGCAGGCGATGTGAAAGGAAGTATGGAATTACAATTAAAGGCAATTCCACTTGTTGAACAATTATTCTGTGAAGTAAATCCAATTCCAGTTAAGAAAGCGTTGAATCTTATGGGATTTGAAGTGGGCGGAATGAGAATGCCGCTTACAGAACTTACACCAGGCAACACAGAAAAACTTGCAAATGCTATGAAAGCGTTTGGAATCTTATAAGAAGTAAGTTGAGAGAGATGTGAAAACATCTCTCTTTTTTACAGTAAAGGTGTTGAGATATGGTTTGCAAACTTCTATGTTTAGTGCTATTCTAATCATAGGTATGAGTATTTTTAGGGAGGACGATAATTGATGGTTAAATTTATTATGCACGGTTGTAATGGCAAGATGGGCCAGACGATCAGTAGAATTGTAAAAGAAGATACAGGGGCAGAGATTGTGGCAGGAGTTGACAAATTCATGGGCGTTGCAAACGATTATCCTGTATTTGAAAGTATAGAACAATGTGACGTGGAAGCAGATGTTATCATCGATTTTTCCAATGCAGCAGCGGTAGATGGATTGTTGGAATATGCAGCTGAAAAACAAATCCCAGTAGTGCTTTGTACAACAGGATTATCTGAAGAACAAATTCAAAAAGTGAAATTGACAAGCGAGAAAACAGCAATCTTAAAATCCGCAAACATGTCTCTTGGAGTAAATATGCTTCTTAAACTTTTGAAAGATGCGACAAGCGTGCTTGCACCAGCAGGATTTGATATTGAGATTGTGGAAAAGCACCATAACTTAAAAGTAGATGCACCAAGTGGAACAGCACTTGCATTGGCAGACTCTATGAATGAAGTTTTGGAAAATGAATATAAATATACATATGACAGAAGTCAGGAACGCAAGAGAAGAGAGAAAAAAGAAATCGGTATCATGGCAGTTCGTGGCGGAACGATCGTAGGGGAACACGAAGTCATTTTCGCAGGGGAAGACGAAGTGATCGAATTTAAACACACTGCACATTCGAAGGCAGTATTTGCAAAAGGAGCAGTGGAAGCTGGCAAGTTCCTGAAAGGACAAGCGCCAGGCATGTATGACATGAAAGATGTGATTCAGTTTTAAGAAAGGAATGGATTATGAGTACATTAGAAGTAAAATATTTAGAACGACTTTCTGAGTTGTATCCTACAATTTCATCAGCAGCATCAGAAATCATTAATTTACAATCTATCTTAAACTTACCAAAAGGAACAGAGCATTTCCTTACAGATATCCATGGTGAACATGAAGCATTTTTCCATGTATTAAAGAATGGATCAGGTTCGGTTAGAAAGAAAATTGATGAAGTATTTGGCAATACATTAAGTAACGCAGATAAGAAAAGCATTGCCACATTGATCTATTATCCAAAAGAAAAAGTGGAAATGCACCAAAAGTCAGAAGAAAATATTGAAGACTGGTACAAGATCACATTATACCGTCTGATTGAGATCAGTAAACGTGTAGCCGGAAAGTATTCAAGATCTAAAGTGCGTAAAGCACTTCCATCAGATTTTGCGTATATTATTGAAGAACTTATTACTGAAAAAGCAGACTTGTTAGATAAAGAATCTTACTACAATGAGATTGTAAATACGATCATCCAGATTGACAGAGCAGGTGAATTTATCATTG
Source organism: Faecalimonas sp. (assembly GCA_045543595.1). Taxonomy (GTDB): domain Bacteria; phylum Bacillota; class Clostridia; order Lachnospirales; family Lachnospiraceae; genus Faecalimonas. The sequence continues at coordinate 283 of JAZQMU010000014.1, read as the reverse complement.
CTCTTAGCAAGATGATCCAGCAGCTTACAGTAGACCATCTCCATATTATTGGGGATATCTATGACAGAGGACCAGGTCCGCACATTATTATGGATCGTTTGCTCCGTTACCATTCTGTAGATATTCAATGGGGCAATCATGATGTTTCTTGGATGGGTGCAGCAGCGGGAAATCCAGCGCTCATTTGTACAGTGCTTCGTATTTCTGCGCGTTATGGAAATTTAAGCTCCATTGAAGACGGTTACGGAATCAACCTGATTCCATTGGTTCGTTTTGCCATGGA
>JAZQMU010000013.1:0-9158 GCA_045543595.1 Faecalimonas sp. | reverse complement strand
ATAAGGAAATTCTGTGGAATTCCTTATACATCAAAAACTTGCTATGCTCGGGAAATGCGCACTCGCGCGAAAGGAAATATGTCGCTATGCGACCGCGCTCGGCGCGAGCATGTGCTATGGCACATGCTTTTTTAATGTAATTAAAACTTGTACATATTATTAATTCTAACTATAATAGAAGCATAGATTAGAAGGAGGCTGGAAGCCATGAAAGTAATTGATTTCCATGACGCGGATTGTAAGCATTGTTATAAATGTGTAAGAAATTGTAGTGTAAAAGCGATTTCCGTAAAAAATGAGCAGGCGCACATTATCAGAGATGCCTGTATTCTTTGCGGACGTTGTTTGGAGGTCTGCCCTCAGAATGCGAAAACATTTGCAAGTGATATGGACAGAGTGAAAGGGTATTTACGTCAAGGAATGAAAACAGTTGTATCGATCGCGCCATCATATCTAGGTGTGTTGGAATACGATAAACCAGGGCAGATTGTAGATGCACTATTGAAACTTGGCTTTTACGAAGTGCGTGAAACTGCAGAAGGTGCAGCAATCGTAACAAAAGAATATCAGAAATATCTGGAAGAAGCAGAGATGGACAATATGATCACAACATGCTGTCCAAGTGTGAATGACCTGATTGAAAAATATTATCCGAGCCTTACAAAATATATGTTGCCAGTTGTGTCACCTATGATTGCACACGGAAGACTGATCAAGCAGATACACGGGGAAGATGTAAAAGTTGTGTTCCTTGGCCCATGTATCGCAAAAAAAGAAGAAGCAATCGGTGATACGAGAGTGGCAGGAGCGATTGATGCCATTCTCACATTTGAAGAATTTGAAAAATGGGTTCGCAGGGAAGGAATCAATATTTTTACCTGTGAAGATAAACCAATGGCAAATCCAGCGGTAAATGTAAATAGAATGTATCCGATCAGTGGCGGCGTGATTCAATCCATCATGGCTGAGAAAAAGAAGGATGCATATCAGAAGCTTTATGTGGATGGAATTGACGCTTGCCGAGAACTTTTTGAAAGTATGAGTAAAGGTGAATTGAGAAACTGTTTTGTAGAAGCTAATATTTGTGCAGGTGGCTGCCTTAAGGGACCAGAATCGAAATATCATGGCAAGTCATTTGCGAAACCAAAGCTTCGTATTGAAGGACAAGTGGTTTCTCATGCCCCTGCATCTGAAGAAATCTTTAAACAAGAACTGGATGTATCCAAGAAATTTAGTGACAAAAGCAGAACGCTGAAGATGCCTTCTGAAGAAGAACTTCGAGAAATTCTCCGTGTCATTGGGAAAACAAAACGTGAAGATGAGTTTAACTGCAGTGCCTGCGGTTATGCATCTTGCCGCGAAAAAGCAATTGCGGTATATCAGGGAAAAGCAGAGATCGGTATGTGCTTGCCTTATGCAATCGCAAAAGCAGAATCTATGTCAAACGTGGTTCTTGATATGACACCGAATTTGGTTCTTATTATTGATAAGGAAATGCGTATTTGCGAATGTAATAAAGTTGCTCAGCAGTTCCTCGGTGTGAATCGTGCAGAAGCATTAGAAAGTTATATATTTGAATATATCGAAACGCAGGATATCGAAGAAGTGTTGGAAACAAAACAACCAATCATGCATAAGAAAGTGGAATTCCCACAGATTAAACTTGTTGCAGAAGAAACCATCGTTTACATAGAAGAAATGGATTCTGTTCTTGTTCTTTATCAGGATGTAAGTAAGGAAGAACAGGCAAAAGAAAAACGTTATCAACTCAAGATGGAAACGATTGAAATGGCGCAACGCGTTATTGATAAGCAGATGATGGTAGCACAGGAAATCGCAGGACTTCTTGGTGAAACAACTGCTGAGACAAAGGTAACCCTTACGAAACTCCGTGATTCTATTCTCTTTGACGAAGAGGAGGAATAGTATATGAATGTTAGTATTGATGTTGCATGGAAAAGTCTGAATAAGCATGACGAAGAACTTTGTGGCGACAAGGTGGAAGTCTTAAAGACAGAAGATTCTGAGATTGTGATTCTTGCCGACGGAATGGGGAGCGGAGTAAAGGCTAATATTTTAGCAACTTTAACTTCCAAGATTCTAGGGACGATGTTCCTGCAAGGGGCTTCTATCGAACTGGCAGTAGAAACGATTGCCAAGACCCTGCCAATCTGTAAGGTGAGAGAAGTGGCGTATGCGACTTTCAGTATCCTTCAGGTTTCCCACGATGGAAGCGCTTATCTTGTGGAATTTGACAATCCAAGTTGTATTTTTGTCAGAAACGGTGAAGTGCAAAAGTATCCATATAAGGAACGTGAAATCGAAGGGAAAAAGATTCGGGAATATCGTTTTCAGGCAGAAGTAAATGACTGTTTTGTACTTATGAGTGACGGTGTCATCTGGGCTGGAGCAGGAGAACTCATGAATTACGGCTGGACATGGGATGACGTGTCAGCATACACTCTCAAGTGTACGAGTGAGACTTTATCGGCATCCAGACTAGCCTCTCTGTTGAGCGATGCTTGTAATGAACTTTATCTGGATCGACCAGGAGACGATACAACAGTTGCAGTTCTTCGAGTTGTGGAACGCAAGATTTTAAATATCTTTACAGGTCCGCCAAAGAATAAAGAAGACGATGAAAGCATCGTAAGAGAATTTATGAGCATGGAAGGCAAGAAAGTTGTTTCCGGCGGAACAAGTGCCAATATCGTTGCCAGAGTTTTGAAGAAACAGATTGTAACAACCATCAACTATGATGATCCGACAGTACCTCCTACAGCTCATATCGACGGGCTTGACTTAGTGACAGAAGGTGTTGTCACATTAGGAAAGATGCTCAACTTACTCAAACGATATGCAAGTGATGAGTTTGATGTGGAGTTCTTTGATGAACTGGATGCGGACAATGGGGCGTCAAAACTTGCCAAGATGATCATCGAAGAATGTACAGAAATACGTCTTTTTGTAGGTACGGCAAGAAACATTGCTTACAAGAATTCTAATCTGCCATTTGAACTCAGTGCCAGAATGAACCTGGTAGATCAGTTAAAAGAAGTGGCAGGAAAGATAGGGAAAAATATAACGGTGAAGTATTATTAAAAATGAATATTTTTGTGGGACATAGCGAAAGGCTATGTCCCTTTTTTGTTGACAGAAATATTCGGGGGGTAGAATGTAATTAGTGAAAGTATGCTTTGTAATAAGTAGTAGATAAGCATATTCGGAAAATATTATAAGGAGGAAAAAATATGAAAAAGCGTATTATGTCATTAATCTTAGCAATAGCTATGATTTTGACAATGATCCCAAGTACAGCATATGCAGCTGATACACCATACATCGGTTTTAGATATGCCGGATGGGATGATGAGAATAAAGTGCATCTTTTACCAGATGCAAACAATGAAACGCTATACACTGAGATGGTCAGAGAAGCAGGAGGGGCACCTGTTTCATTTTATTATGTAGATGAAATGGGAGAAGAAACTCTGCTGAAATATGATCAGATTAAATCTTTGGATGAAAGCATTTTAAAGATTAGTGAAGATTCAGAGGTGGAAGGAGTAGTGCATATTGACATTGTAGGTATTGGAACAACGGAGGTTGTTTACAATCACAATGGAACAGAATATAAAATGAATGTAACTGCGAACTTACCAATAGTTGGATTCTATACGACACCTTCGGCAACTGAAGCTTCTTTTGTGAGCACTTTTGACGTGACAGATGATACAAATACTATGTATTTGGTTGCAAAAGATCCTTATACGATTACAAATGTAAGTCTGTCAGAGGATTTTGAGAACGTTGCGGATATGACACCATACGTAGTTGGAAAAAGTTATGAAATTCAAATTACAGGAAACTTTGAAAATGGACGTTTCTATGAAGGGAATGTTGGTTTCGATAATGGAAATGGACACTCCGAAACAGATAGATGGTTTAATGTTAGATTAAATGATGCAAGAAGTGGTTTGAAATTCCGTCACCCAGGCTGGGGAGAAAATGGGCCGGTAGAAGATAAAAACAACCCTTTAAATACGAATTGGCGTAGTCATAAAGGCTATTCAGAGGACGCATTTGTATATTTTGTTTCTGGAGGTGTGGAAACAAAACTTAGTGCAAGTGATTTGTTTGTTTCAAACGAAAATGCCGTAAAAGTGTCACAACATCATGAAGTGACTGATATGCTTGTGTTTGAAATGCTTGATTATGCTGATGACGTTACGATCAACTATGAGCATGGTGGAAAAACATATAGTATTACAGTAGAAGGTGTTTTGCCAGACTTTTCTTTCTATACAACACCAGAGGCAACAAAAGAATCTTACATTCGTAAAGATTTCAAGGTGACAGAAGATGAAACTACAATCTATTTTGTTGCTACAAATGGATTTAAACTGACACGTGTTAAATTAAGAGATGATTTTGATGTAATTGCAGATGTTGGAGATATTGATGAGACAGGTACGTATGTGCCAATCACAATCACAGGTGATCCAGATAACAGATGGTATGCGCTTGATTATGATGCATATCATACAGAACGTCCGGATGATACAAGAGACAATGACTGGAACGAAGTGGAACTTATGAATGCAAAACCAGGCTTGTATTTCCGTGGTGCAGTTTTTGAAAATGATTCCATGTATGAAAATCCAGATGAACCATTACAAAAATATTGGATAACAGAACCACACTATACAAATGAAGTGTATGTGAAATACAGAAATAACGGAATCGAGAAAAATGTAACATATGAATATTTGGTTTCTTCTGATACAAGTGTTGTCACTGTTCAAAAAAGTGGTGGAGATGACAATGCGGTATGTTTGGTTGTAAGAGGTTTCGGTGAAGCAACAATCGACTATAAAGTGGGTGAAGAAACTTATAGTTTTGATGTTATCGTTGGCTTACCAGAAGTTGGAATCTATTCATCTCCAGAACCAGGTGTAGATACATATATTGAAGAATATAAATTTACAGGCGAAAACGATAAGTTTTATGTGGCAACAACGGACGGTTGGAAACTTGAGGAAGTTTACTTAGAAGACGATTTTGCAAATATTGCGAATGTCGTAATAGACGATAGTAAGGAGTATGCAACAGTTACAGTAACTGGAGAACCACAACACAATCGCTATTATGGTGTTCATAGCAATATAGCAAAAGTATGGGATGAAAATTATACAGAGAGACATTCACATGGACAAAGTATTAAAGTTGTAAGTGGAAAACCAGGTTTATATTTCCGCTGGCCAGCCGAAGGCATGGTTGAAGATACAAACTTTGAAACGCAAAAAGTATGGAATACATCTGTAAATAGTACAGGTACAGTGTTTGCATATTTTATGAATAATGGTGATGAAACAAGATTGGACTATACACAGTTGACATCTTCGAACCCAGATGTTGTTACTGTTGAATCAAGTAACACACTAAATGCAATTGCTTTGGAAACACAAGGATTTGGTGAAGCCAAAATCCAATATAAAGTAGGAGACCAAACATATAGTTTTGATGTTGTTGTAGGTTTACCACAAGTTGGTTACTACTCATCACCAGAAGCAAGTCCTGAAACATATCTTGAAGAATTTGAGTGGACAAATGAAGGCGATAAGTTTTATGTAGTAGCAATAGATGGCTGGAAGATCAACAATATCGAATTAGAATCAGATTTAGATGATATTGCAGACTATGCTATAGCTGAAAATAAAGAATACGCAACAATTACAGTTGTCGGAGAACCACAAAATAATCGCGATTATACTATTTTTAGTGAAATCATAAGAGAATATGAAGATGGTGGTTCAGAAACTAGAAATCAAAGAAGAAGTTTGAGATTTGTCAATGCAAAACCAGGACTCAAGTTCCACTGGGGCGAATGGGATGGCGATGTATTCTATGAAAAACAAAATGATGGCTGGTTCACTGATTGCGAAAGAGTAAAAGGTGAAAATCCATTCTTGTTCTTCTATTTTGTAGAAGGCGATACTGCAACAAGATTATCAGTATCAGATTTAACAACAAGTAATTCTGATATTGTGTCATTGACACAATGCCATGCAAATGGTGATGCAGTAGAAGTTCATGCAAATGATTTTGGTATTGCTCAAATTTCATATGTGAAAGATGGAGTAACATATTCTGTTGATGTAAACGTAACTTTACCAGAATTAGGTTACTATTCTACAACAGAAGCAAGTGAAGATACTTATATCCGCAGTTTTTCAGTAAATGAAGAAAATAACACATTCTATTTTGTAGGTAGAGATGGTTGGAAACTTACAAACTTTAATCTCGAAGGACATTTGGCAGAAATTGCAACTTGTGAAGTTAAAGAAGAGGGAGCCTATGCAGTTATTACTGTGAATGGAACGCCTTCTAATGGTCAATGGTATGAAGTGAGATATGATGCTGTAAATGAAGATATGGGCAGATCGCTTTCGAATCACAGAAGAGGTCTTAATCTCTTTGATGCTACACCTGGACTTAAAGTGCGTTGGGCATCTTATGGACCAAATGGACCAGAAGAAAATAAAGATGAATGGTTAGGGGAAATAATTGAAATCCAAGATTCAGGTACTCAGTCTGTATTTATTTATTACGTAGAAGGTGATGTTGAAACAAATGTGTCAGCAGCGGAAATCAAATCTAGAAATGAAGATATTGTAATAGCATATGCAGATCCTAAGAATCCAAATATGCTTCATCTCGAATTGCAAGGATATGGTTCAACTGAACTTTATTATGTGAGAGATGGTAAGGAATACACAATCCCTGTAATTTGCGACTTCCCTGCATTTGGTTATTATAATGATTCTTACATGGATGCATCGACAATCATTAATTCTTACAAAGTAACAGATGAAGGTGAAAATGTAATTTACTTCATTCCAAACTTTGGATGGGAACTTAAATCAGCTGAATTATTAGATGCATTTGCTGAGTGTGCAACTGCAACTCTTGATACAGAAAACAATTATGTAAGAATTGAGTTTACAGGTGAGCCACCAGTAGATGGTCAGATGTACTGGATGCTTTTCGAAGCAACACATGAATTTTCTGAAGGAAACACAGAAACAGTTTCCTGGGATTGGGGAATCATGATTTACAATGGTATGACTTTCGTCCCAGAATTAGATGAAGAAGCAGCAAGTGTTACAACAGAAAGTGTAAACAAGATTGTGGAAGCAATACAAAATAACAACTCTTCATCAATCGATTCTAACGTTGTTTCGGAAGAAACACTTGGAAAGATCGAAGAACATGTTGCAGCAGGAAACGACATTGTGACAGAAGTAGTAACAGAAGTTCTTACAGTTGATGAAGCGTGGGATAATGACCTTGAAGGTTATCAAGAAGTGATAGACGAATTGGGAGAAAACGAATATGTAGCTCGTTATCTTGATCTCTCAGTTTTAGTGCAAGCGATTGTAGAAGAGGTTCCAGTTGAACTTGGTACATTGAACCAATTAGAAGATGAAATTACAATTACAATCACAATTCCAGAAGGACTTGGCGGAATTGATCAGAGATTTGTTGTTCTTCGTTTCCATGACGGACAAGTAGAACGTCTTGATGTAACCGACAATAACAACGGTACACTTTCATTCAATACAGATAAGTTCTCAACATATGCATTAGTAGTTGAGGACATCAGATGTACACAAGGTGATCGAGAAGAAAACTGTCCATCGAAACATTTCACAGATGTTCCAGCAGATGCATGGTATCATACAAGTGTTGACTATGTGGTAAGAGCTGGAATTATGAATGGTACTGGAAATGGAACAACGTTTTCTCCTGACATGGCAACAACTCGTGCTATGATCGTAACAATGCTTTGGCGTATGGCCGGAGAACCAGATATGGGAGTGACAGATGAATTCACAGATGTGCCTGCAGATCAGTGGTATGCAAAAGCAGTAGCATGGGCAGTTGAAGCAGGTGTTTCAAATGGAACAGGTGATGGAAAATTCAACCCAGATGGATTGATCACACGTGAACAGATGGCTACAATGTTATGCAGATTTGCTGGATATGAAAATTATCCAATAAATGATACATTATTACAGTCTTATCCAGACGGAAACAAGGTAAGTAGTTGGGCTTTAGGCGGTATGAGCTGGGCATTAGAATATGGTATCATTAATGGAAAAGGAACTGGTGCTAATGCAACATTATCACCACAAGATACAGCAAGCAGAGCAGAAGCAGCAACAATGTTTGAACGTTTCTAACAATTAAACACATGATTTTAAGGAGCACCAATTAGGGTGCTCCTTTTTGGTATTCCCAATACTAGAAATGTCGTAAAAGTGTACACAATTTCGAAAATTAGAAATAAAAAGTTGTGCAAAATAAATAAAATAGTTGAAAAAATATAAATAATTTAGTACAATACCGGTATGTGATACTACAAAAGGAGGCAAAAGTAGTTATGAAAGTTTATAGAACGGACGAAATTAGAAACGTAGTACTATTAGGACACGGAGGAAGCGGAAAGACTAGTTTAGTTGAAGCAATGTTATATGTTTCAGGTGCAACTAATCGAATGGGAAAAATTGCTGATCACAACACAGTAAGTGATTTCGATAAAGAGGAACAAAAACGTGAATTTTCAATTAGTACAAGTTTAATCCCTATTGAATGGGAAAAAGCAAAAATCAATGTATTAGACACACCAGGTTACTTCGACTTTGTTGGTGAAGTTGAAGAAGCAGTTAGCGCAGCAGATGCAGCTGTTATCGTTGTTTCTGGTAAAGCAGGTGTTGAAGTTGGTACAGAAAAAGCATGGGAACTTTGTGATAAATACAAATTACCAAGAATGATTTATGTTACAGAAATGGACGTAGATGATGCAAGTTTCCGTCAAGTAGTGGAAGATTTAACAGCAAAATACGGAAAGAAAATCGCTCCACACTTCCAACCAATTCGTGAAAATGAAAAATTAGTTGGTTATACCAACGTAATCAAAAATGCAGGTAGAAGATATACAGGTCTCGCTTCAAGAGAAGAATGTGAAATTCCTGATTACTGTTTACCAAACTTAGAAATCTGCCGTGACGCTTTAATGGAAGCTGTAGCAGAAACAAGTGAAGACTTCATGGACAGATACTTCGCTGGAGAAGAATTCTCAGTAGAAGAAATCC
>JAZQMU010000012.1:0-3033 GCA_045543595.1 Faecalimonas sp. | reverse complement strand
ATGTCATGTGCCAGCGCAACTGTTTGAGGCGCAGTATTTGCGCGGCACATGTAATATCAACTTTATAAATTCGCCCACTTAGAGAAACTCGAAAGTAGATGAGTGTTTCCACACCACGAATCATACAGCCGCGGATAGTCGAAGCTGTTGTCGGACACAAAAACATCCATCAGAGCGGCTTTTGGAAAATATGGCATTTTACTATAAAAACACGAATGATATAGGTATAGCTGTATTTGTATATAAAAAATAAAAGGGACTACCACGAAGGTAATCCCTAATAATGTCTAAGATATGTGACTAGCCAAGTACTTTTTTAATTGATTCAAGTACACGGTCAGCCTGGAATGGTTTAACGATGAAGTCTTTTGCACCTGACTGGATAGCTTCGATAACCATTGACTGCTGTCCCATAGCAGAACACATAACGCATAATGCGCTTGGATCAGCTGCTTTGATATCCTTTAATGCAGCAATACCATCTTTGTTAGGCATTGTGATATCAAGTGTTACAAGGTCTGGTTTTAATTCGTTGAATTTTGCAAGTGCTTCAATACCATCAGCTGCTTCACCAACAACTTCGTAACCACCTTTTGTAAGGATGTCTTTAAGCATCATTCTCATGAAAGCTGCGTCGTCTACTACTAAAATTCTCTGTGCCATTTTATAAGCCCTCCTGGTTTAAAATCTGTTTTACGATACTTAATGGGTATAATTGCCAAATTGTACTGTTGATCAATCCATCTACAGTTAATCTGAATGTAACTTTTACGATATCAGATCCATTACATAATTCGTCTGGTATTACGAATGTGGTCTTGTATTTGGAATTGATTAATGGGAACCCGATATCAGTTGGTCTACGTAATAATTCTGACATAGAAGTAGCGATACGGCCACACATCTGATTCATGGCTTCTGATATAGCTGAAATAGTAATTTCATCGAACCCCATACCTGTAGTGTCACCGCTTCCACCCATCATAAGATTTGCGATAATCAAGGCATCCTGTTCTTTTAATATCATAAGATTGGTTCCGTCTAACCCCTTTGTGTATGGGACCTTAACTAAGATACGGTCCGGTTTTACCAAAGATTCTTCTTTAGAAAGAACTTCTACAACAGGTGTAGTAATATTAGTTGGCTTGTTGATAATCATGCTAAGAGCAGTAGCTGCATTACCCGTGCAGATATTGGCTACTTCGCCGATGATATCAGCCTGTTCTCTTGTAATTGAATCCATTTTCCCCTCCATAATACCTTTATCCTAAACTACATTATAGCAAACCCTGTCGAAATATGGAAGAAAATTCTTTTTATTTTTCTAATTATTATTGGTAGTGTTTTTTTTATATGTTAAAATTAAAGAAACACATTTTAAGAGAGGTGTTTTACTTGAGTGAATTAGAATATCAGGAAGCGCTAAAACTTGGAAGAAAAGAACAAAAAAAGTGTATTGCAGAAGGACGTTTTCCATATCTACCAGTATTAGATGAAATATTAGAACACCAGGAGATTCAGACGGAACAGAAATTAGGACTTATGCAGATTCCATTAGAGTACGTAGTCGGAACAAGCACGAGAAATCGTACCTATGCATTTGCGGCTAATTTTATGCCAATTTTAGAGAACGGAACAGAGTTTTCTACCAAATGGATCAACCTCGCAGAGGCACAGGTAGAAGAGGGAATCCGTGATCCGATTGTTGTGTATGAATTTTTAAATCGTTACTATGTGGTAGAGGGAAATAAGAGGGTTAGTGTATTAAAATATTATAATGCAGACTCTATTTCTGCGATTGTTACAAGAAAAGTACCAAAACCATCTGAGGAAGAAGAGATAAAGTTATACTATGAACTTATGAAGTTTCAGGAAAATACAGGTATCAATACGCTCGAATTTTCTCATTTGGGAGAAGCTGAGCAGTTGGTAACGCAGGTTGGTGCAGAAGTTCCATGGGATAACGAGACAAAAGAAAGATTTCGTAGTATCGTATATTATTTTTCATTAGCATATGAGGAAAATGGTGGCAACAGACTGCCAATCAAATTAGGAGATGCAATTGCTACGTTTGTACGTGTGTATGGGTATGGAGCAATGCTTCTTATGAGTAGAGAAGAATTTGGTCGAAATATTCAGAAGTGTTGGAGTGAATTTGCTGTATTGACAGAGAAGGAACGTGTGGATCTGGTGCTTAACCCAACAGAAGTACAGGAGAAAAAGCATCTTTTAAGACATCTTCTACCATTTTCAACACAGAAGAAGTTTACAGTGGCATTTCTTTATCCAAAGAGTGCAAAAGAATCTGATTGGATTTATAGCCATGATTTGGGCCGTAGTTATCTAGAAGAGACATTCCCTGAGCAAATTAGTACGATTTGTGTGGAAGGTGTTACAGAAGATGATGTAGAAGCGACCTTAAATGATGTGATTTTAAAAGGGGCTGACATTATATTTGAAGTTGGTCCACAGATGATGAAACCATCGTTAAAAGTAGCTCTTGAGCATCCTGAGGTGAAAATACTAAACTGTTCTCTGAATGAGCCCCACAAAAATATTCGTACCTATTATGCCAGAATGTATGAAGCAAAGTTTGTTTCTGGGATGATTGCTGGTGCGTTAGCAGAAAATGACAAGATAGCATATGTAGCGGATTATCCAATTTATGGAATGATTGCAAATATCAATGCATTTGCATTGGGCGCAGCTTGTGTAAATCCTAGAGCAAAGGTGTACGTGGACTGGTCAACAAGAAAAGACTATGATTTGGATAAATTCTTGAGTATGCATGACATTCACTATGTGTCAAACCAGGATATGATTACTCCAATTTCTGCCTCAAGAGAATTTGGATTATACCGCTATGAAGATGGAGTAGCGACAAATCTGATTGTGCCACTTTGGAACTGGGGTGTTTTCTATGAGAAACTGATTCATAGCATTTTGGCAGGTGCTTATGAATCTGAAGGCGATGCAGAAGTAAAGGCTTTAAACTACTGGTGGGGAATGTCAGCAGGTGTTATCGACTTGATT
>JAZQMU010000011.1:0-9687 GCA_045543595.1 Faecalimonas sp. | reverse complement strand
ATAGTACTTGCATTGCTATCAGGAAGTGGGTAAATAAAGTTTCCAACTTCATTTACATATAGGCTTGTAGTTGTATTGCCTTGTTCCAGATACAGATATGCGTCAGATGGTAATTTCACACCAGCTTTTGGTACGAATACTATAGCATCTTTACGAGCATACCATTTTGAACCGAGTGCAGGAGTATTCGCACCCGAATAATCAATTCTTCCATTTTGTACAACAAATCCATATGCGACATCATCCTTCAACGCAGTCGAAACAGCAACGCTAAGTTCAGGCGCATATGAAAGACCTTGCTTAGTTGCTTCTAAGGATGTTGTGATGGATGCTTCATCTATACCTGATGTTTGTGTGAAATCTACTACAAATTGAAGAGCCAAATCTCCTGTCTTCAAAACATATTTGTCAGTCGCAGTTCCACCCATAAGGAAAAACTCATTCAGCCCGACACTTGTTTTGTTCGATGCGTCAAACCAGTAATAATCACTCTTGTTCTTATCAATCATGATGATCTTTGTGTCTTTTGGAAGAGCTTTGCTGAAAACAAGGTTAAGCGAAGCATATTCCGCTGCATCATAATCATTCACATCAAAGAATGCTGTGTAAGATGAATTACGACTGATTTCTGCTGCATTTGTAGTCACAGTTCCAAAAACTTCACCTTCTGTCACCGTTGGCGTAATCGCTGTTGCTTTCTTTGCACTGCCTAATGTAAGCACTATATGACATGATTGCGGAATTTTTTGAATCAAATATGTCTGAAGCGTCGCATTCGAATCAGTTATTGCGTATTGCAATGTTGCTCCACCTGTTATTTGTTCCACATCGTTTATATATGTTTTTATATTTGCTGGGAACGTTCCCGTTGGGAAATAGTATCCTTCCAATGGATAAACCTTCACATTGATACCATTAGTTATGCTTTCATTTCCATCTGCTTTAATCAACTCGTAGAAAATACCTTCTCCACTTTGAACTGTAACTTCAACATCTCCTGCAAAGAAATAAGTTCTATCTGCAGTGATTTCTTTTGAAGCCTTATAGTTCGTACCTTCACCATATCTTGCTTGTACATAGTAATTTGTCAAAGCAAACTGTAATGTAAATACTTCAACACTTTCCTTTGTTTCGAGTTCTCTCCATTCAGTGGTCTTCATTACGCCGCCATCATAGTATATTACTCGACATTCACGTTTCGAATCATATCCGGAAGTGTTTGCAAGAGACGATTCACCTTCCCATTTCACTTTCAACTCAGACGAATTTGCGCCCAGGTTTGAATCTACTATTTCTGGCTTCACTGTTGGATCTTCTTGCTCTGCCTTTTCAATTGTATAACTTACACTTGCTGAAAATCCACCTGCCGAAATACTTGCCACATAAGTACCTGCATTGATTGGAGTCCCGCCAACTAAGTTTCCACCAGATGTGTAAATAATTGGCACTGACCATGCCGAAGAACAAGTTGTTTTCGCACCTTGTTCACTTCCATTGTAAACCTTATCTTCTGCAGACAAAGTGATTGTTGCTTCAAAACCTTTACATGAACAACTTCTCTTCAGTCTTGTTCCATTATCTTCAACAGAATATGTGTAATTACCCTCTACATTATGTTCACATGGAACCCATTGAGCATAAAGAGTAACTGTTTCACCTCTTTTATCTGTCAAAGCTTCTGTTAATTCCTGCTCGTCATCATATTGTTTTGGTCCACTTGGATTTGTAGACCAACCAATGAAAATATATCCAGGACATGAATATTGATTCTTTGCTAATTTTGATGGCGCACCGTATGTAAATGCTTCTGGATTCATCTTTCCTTCATAAGTTCCTGAAGGAGCGTTTGGATCATAAACTACTTCATAACCATTTGCTTTCCAAATAGCAAACAATTCTAAATTCTCTGTAAGTTTATGTGTTGTACCTACATCATAAAATACTCCATCTCCGGTTTCTTTCGTGTTCCATCCTACAATTGTGTAACCCGGATGGGCATAAATATTACCGGAAATCGTAATTTCTTCACTCTTTGGAATTGCATAAGATTTGTATTGACCTGTTGTCATATCTGTAGCAATATCATGGAAGTTTTCAAAATAAATTAGCGTATAATATGTGCCTTCTACACGATTATCTTCGAAATAATCTCCTTCTTTTTTAATATCTACCGTGATAACATCATTGATCAACGGGTTCGTTGTAGATCCCTCTAATTTCATCTGTCCGCCTGTAACGTAGATTGTACTTGAAACATTCGTGTTTCCATGGTTATCTTTTCCATCTAGTGAACTATCAGATCCGGCAGTTGTAATTGTAACTTTACCACCTTCCACCTTCATAAAATCACTCTGCTCTTTATCTTCATCTGCCTTACTGTCTTTTTCATACAAACAGTACAGATTCAGAATCGTTGATGTATTACCTGTAACATAGATACCGCCGCCGGCACCTCGTGTTGTATTTGCTTCAAATTCAGGACAGTCAAATACATCTGCAGCTCCATGCTCGCATGGAACACGTACTCCATTTTCATAATGCTGCTCATTCACACCGATATTAACATTGATATTTTCGGTTCCATCTGTTTTCCCGACAACGGCCAATGCACCGCCGTTATCCTTTGATGTATTGGCAATCATCTTACCGCTGAGCACATCAACTGTAAGGTCTTTTCCATCAGCACCTACATAGATACCACCACCGGCACCATTTTCAGCACTGTTTCCTTGAATCGTACCTCCAATCATACGGTAATCACCATTATAGATTGCTACGGCACCTCCGTTTTCTGTCGCCAGACAATCTTTAATTGTTCCGGCCGACATTTCAAATCTACCACCTTGCATGTAGATTGCTCCACCATCTTCACCACGACAATTTTGGATTGTACCTCCACTGATCGTTGTAACCCCGTGAGCATCTTTCATACAAACGGCACCGCCGTTTTCTTCTACAAAGTAGTATGTATATGTACCATCGGAAAATTCTTTTCCACTGGCTGATTTGTGATAGTTATTATCAAGGGTACCGTCTTCCATTGTAAAACTACAGTATTTTCCAGGTTCACCTGTTTCCTGCATGATAACCTGACCCTGTGTTTCTCCACCGGAGATATTCACTTGTGCGTATCCGATTGTTCCACCTGTAGCTGTAGCTACACCACCGCCGATAGAACCAGTCTTAATTACAGCATCACCTGAGATATCTAATTCTGCATTTCCACCTGCGGATTTTCCTGTACCTCCACCGATACTTACACCGGCTTCAACTTGATCATATTTATCAGAGAAGTCATAAAAATCTTTGCCGTCATTCATCCAATCGTATCGAATCGCACCAAGAACAGTACCTTTTTTACTGATAGCAATTACATTTCCTCCAGTAATGTCAATATCAGCAGCACCACCTGTTTTAGAAGCACTTCCGCCACCACCAATGGCTGTACCACCAACACTCTGTGCAAACACTTCGCCATCTTCAATTAAAACTGTTCCTTTAGAACCTTCACTTTCGATAGAGCTTCCTCCACCAATGGAAACGACTGGAATTTTATGATAACCTAGCGTAGCCTCTTTATCTGAATAGAGATATGCCCCATGATTGTAGGCATAAACTTTACACCCATCTTTGATTGTTACGTTCCCTTCGCCACCTTCTTGTTGGTAACCAATACCGCCACCAATGGCAGTACCAGTGGAACTTGACACTGCTGTCACTACCGTATTCGGCCCGCTAATTGTAATGTCGGCATCTCCATTTCCACCACCGCCAATAGCTGTCGCATTATCAAAACGAGTTGTTCCTGCAAAAACTACACCATTTGTAATAGAAATATTTCTTGCATCCGACGCACCATCATCTGCACCAATCGCACTACACCACCAGTTTCCACCTTCGTAAGTAGCCGCTACAGTCAAGGTATCTTCTGCTGTTTCTCCCTGAATTGTGAGAGCATTCGCAGTATTCGTACCTCTATACAAAATATTATCTAATCTATTATCTCCTACAAATGTTAAAACCATTTGCCCTGACGAGCCCGGAGAATATGCCATACTCGCTTCTGTAGAACGATGATTCGTGTGCTTGACAAATGCATAAACCGACCACACATCTTGAATTACCAAGTTATAATTTTTATTACCTGTAACAACAATTCTATTTTCCGTATATTCACGTCCTGCTTTATCGGCACGTGTTTTCCACGTTTCAATTACCTCTTCCACGCTATCGCGCTTTGTAATATAATTTGCCCAATTTTCTACTTGAGCATACTCTGGTGTATCAACAGTACCTTGGACATTAAATCCTGTTTGTCCACGATTCTCCGCTGTCGATTGGTAAACATAATACTGCAGATCATCGCTATGCTGTGCTCTTACATTTACAACTTTTCCTGAAACCTGATCATAAATCTTACCCACATAATAAGAACCATCAATCGTTACATACCCAAGAGCTAAGTCAAAGTAGACCTTCTTGTCATTATCTATTTTATAGTAACCTGCCGTATAGATTGTGTCTTGTTTTGTAAGTGTACCAGACCATCCATTTCCGTCTTCGTCTGACCATCCTCCGAGATATCCATCTTTTTTAGGATATTCTACCTTCGGTGTGGTGTTACTTGTCTGATAGAATGTTCTGTAATCTGATCCATCCACCATATACAGAATACGGTTTAAATCTCCGTATGTACCAGTTACACCTAATACTTTATCATTATGGATTTCAATATAAGAGGTTCCCTTCGAACTTCCTACACTGACAGCACTTCCCATCGAACGTCCTTCTTTGTTTGCATTGCTTACAGCAGTAACCTTACCACCTGTAATTATTACCGTTCCATCTCCGACACTGCCAGAATCTGTTGCTCCTCCACCAATTGCAACTGCATTGGATGCTGTTGTTTCAGAATAGACCGTTCCACCTGTGATTGTTACAGTCCCATTAGAACCGCTTCCGCCATTTCCAGCTGCTCCACCGATGGCTGTGCCTTTTCCGCCCATGTTATAAGCACGGACTTCTCCACCTGTAATCAATACGATACCGTCTCCAGCAGCAGTACTACCACCAAATCCACCACCGATGGCTGCCCCATTGGAAGCTGTAACAGCAGTAACCTTACCACCTGTAATACGAATATCCGCAACACCATTCGCACCACCACCGATAGCAGTACATAAGTCATCGGCATGTGCACCGGCATAAATATATCCTTGGGTAAATTCCATTATTTTTGTCTCATCTTCACCGTCGGATCCTCCAATAACACTACACCATTTGTTACTTGAAGGAGTTGTAGCTGCAACAGTCAATGTATCATTTTCTGTTGCTCCACCGATTGATAACTTTGTCCCTATACCAGTTTTATCATCATATGAAAAATCACTGTAATAATGAATATTTTCTAATCGATTGTCTCCAATAAATGTAAGCTTCGCTTGTCCGCCCATTCCCGGAGTAAATGAAATACTACCCGTCTTACGATTGCTATCCTGCTCAACAAATGATGACCAAAGATTATCAATTGTAATATCATATTTTTTATCCCCTGCGATACGAATACGATGAGACGTAGATGTTTTCTTTATATTTTCTTTTTGAGCCTCTGTCTTCCAGTTTGAGACAACTGTAGACACATTTGTTTGTTCTTTAATGTTTTCCCCCCAATTAGGGATTTTATTATAAGTTGGCAACACTACCTTCAAATCTGAAAGATTGTTTGTATCTATATATCCACGGTTTGTTCCATTCGATTGGAATACATAATACTTTGTAGCGTCTGTATGTAACCCGGAAACTAGTACCTTCAAAGGTTCTGCGACATTGGAAGTCGCTGCATATATGTATCCTCTATAATAACCATCTATAATTTCAACGTTATTTAAAGATAAATCAAAATATACATATTCACTCTCTAACAGATATCTCTTATATACTGCTCCTGAAGTAATTGCTCCATCCAAATTCCTATCACTTTGATCGAACCAGAGGGAAACACCTTCTTCTGGATTATACCCAGGACCTAAGACACTCTGTCCAGGCAACGTATATAAAGTAAATAACTGTGTAGTTCCATCTACATCACAGAATTTGGCACTTGAAAATGGTGACATGGCATTTGCTGTCACATCTGCTCCAGAATATATCATGACTTGTGAATCTGTAATCTTATTATCACTTCCGTATCCACCGCCAATCGAAACCCCTAGTCCGGAGTTATATGCATAGACTGTTCCGCCTGTAATCGTTACATATCCTTTACCAGCTGTAGAACCATTACTTCCTGCACCACCAATTGCAGCACCTTTCCCGTCATTATATGCATAGACTTCACCACCGCTGATAGTAACATATCCATATCCGCCAGGACTGCTTCCACCATATCCACCGCCGATGGCTGTACCGTTGGATGCTGTAACTCCTGTAACAACCCCGCCTGTAATCTCAATTTCGGCACGACCGTTTCCTCCGGCACCGATAGCTGTCGAACAAGCATCTGCGTATACACCAGCATACACATACCCCTCTGTGAATCTCATATCCACAGCATTTTCTTGACCATCTGTACTACCGATAGCTGCCACATACTTTGCTTGCGACGTGTCAATAACTGTTAAGGATGCTTTATCAGAGGCTCCACTGATTGTAAAATGACAATCTGTTTGATTATATGAATCGTATATAATATTTGCTACACGGTTATTTCCTACATATGTCAATGTCATAGAACCGCCTGTCACCGGATTAAAGCCCACTCCTCCATCTTCACGACTTGTAGAGCTGTTCTCAAATGAAGACCAGATATTATCGATTGTCACATTGTAGTTTGCCTCTCCATATACTGCAATCCTATTGTTTGTTTCAGTTCTTTCACTACTAAATTCTTCATTCCACAGTTCAATAACATTATCTAAATTGGTGTTTTCCTTAATAGACTCTCCCCAATTTTCCTTGAATGTATATGTTGGATAAGTCACTTCTGACACAACACCATTTGACATAGTTATATAACCGCGATTAGCACCATTTGACTGGAACACATAATATTGATTACTATCCTTATGAGTACCTGATACAGGAATTGACACTATTTCGCCACCCTTATTCTCGTAAACATAACCTGAATATGTATCGGCATTAATACTTACATTGCCGAGAGAAAGGTCAAAGAAAATCGTGTTCTCTGGTGGTGTCGCCGCACCGCTTGTAAATGTTATATTCGTCATAAGCATGACGATAACTAACATAGCAGATATCAATTGTTTCCATTTTTTATTCTTTTTACTCACATCGTCACGCTCCTTTCTAAATAATTTCATACTCACTATTGAGCTGTATAGTTTGTCGTACCGTCATTTAAAATGACTGTAAATTTGTATTCTGCACTCGCTTCATCGATAAAGAATCGATACGAGTACGAAGAATATCCTTCTTTAAAATTTGTACTGTCCACAAATGAATTGGAGACATATTTTCCCGTTGATTTGTTATAGTTTGGAGTCGCATCCTCCATAACTGAATCTGTATTATCTGGAATCAAGCCTGTAGGATAATTGATCGTTACGTCACCTGCAAGATTCTCTGTCCAAACATTGAGAAGCACATAAGCATCGTTTGATGTATCTACTTCTTGATAAATTTCGATATTATTTTCTGAAATAATAAATCTTGCTTCAATTGTCTTTCTATAACCATCCAATGTACTATCTGTATCGGCGGCAGAATCACCAACTGCAGTTACAACATATGTTTTTCCCTCTGTAAGTCCGGAAAGCTTAATTGTCTTTGATGCTACAACACCCGCTGCAAATTCACCTGATGTTGTATCTAAAACTGCTCCGCCTGTTCCTTCTTCACCCTCACACTTTACTGAAATCGTGTAACTGAAAGACTCTTCCGATGGTCGAAGTACATCATCGTAGTTTCGCAATGTAAAGGAAACTTCTTCTGTAGCCATGTTCAAAGTGTAGCTACTTTCATCTTTGGTAAGCAAGTTACTCGAAAAATAGAATCTATTTGCAAATATCAAAACTTCGCCGTCTCCATTAAAGACATACTTTGCCAATGTGCCACCGGCTAAAACGAGCACCAAAATAAGAGCCACTAAGAAAATGGATTTTTTCTGAACATATGTACTTTTCTTTCTGCCTCTTTTTTCCGCCATCTTCATTGCTCCTCTTTGTTAATCAATTTGCTCAGCTCTAACCTGAATTTCGATCAAATCAACCATGCCCATATATTCAAATGCATCTTCTTGGTCCAACACCAAATCCACTGTAAGTTCCACTTCTGTTTCTGCAGCTAATTCTCCCGTTACTGTCATGCCACTCTCATCCACAGATGTTCCATCCACCTTGAGCTCATACGGCATATTATTTGTGACATTGTTCAGCTTTATTGTGTATTCCACCGCAACCTCACTATTATTGTTTAAAATTAATTTTGTGTTATATTCTCCAGGTTCTAACGCCATAGTCTCTGAAAAATCACCAGAGATGTCAAACTTTGCCACCTTTGCAGATCCTGTCCCTTCGAACGTAGATGTATATCTTCCGTAAAGTCCTGCTAAAAAATGAAAAGAAAAAAGGGTAAGGCAAAACAAAACACTAGCAATTGACATTACGATATTAATACTTCTCTTCTCATGTCTCTTCATGTTTCTTTCGCCCCCTTTTTTCTATGAATTTATATCATCTTTTAATTTTCTGATTTCTTCCTTGATTCTTTCTAACTCTTCGTCATCCTGACGCTTTTCTTTCAATCTTGGTAATTCCAGAAGAAGAATTGCAAGTCCAATTACCAAAATAATTCCAATTGGGGTCTTTAAAAAGTCTATCATTGTTCCGACAAAAGGAATCCAAAAAAGTACTTCTCCTCTCACAAGGGATTTCTCTATCGGTTCATCTGCAACATTATTAGCATCGCCTTTTGTAATGATCTTATCACCTTGCATTCCTATGATTCGATGCACCACAAGCGCACTTTTATCTTCAAAAACGACAATATCATTCTCGTTTAATTCGTCCACCTCTCGAATGATCAACAAATCACCTTTTGAGATCTCAGGTTCCATACTTCCCGAGAGAACCGTTGCCATGCCATATCCAAATGGCATCGGAAGCTGATTACGCACAAGGCGGTTGGCGTTGATGTTATAAACACTAACCCCAATCAACACGCCACAAAAAACAAGTAAGATCCAACGAATTATCTTCAACTCTATTCTTCCTCTTTCTTTTTCTTAAACGAAACTAGCAATACGATCATAACCATACTTGTAGCAGCAAGTGTGATCCATAATCCGATTCTTACATAGTCTCCTGTTGTTGGTGCCCAGATACCATCATTTGCATCTGGATCTTCACTCAACTCTGCAACTGTAGCAATCTCAATACCCCAGTTGATTTCCTGTTCAAGTGTCATAGAAGCTAACATTGTATCATACAGGTCGCCCTCGTCATTCACTTCAAATGGCCAACGCCACTCTAATGTATAATACACATATTTACCTCTACCGAGCGTCACTTCATCGAATGTAACTGATACATCTTCCACTTTTTCCCAATGCGTTTCATCTCCCATCACATAGTTTCCATTGAAATCTGTCATACGAATTTCCAATGGAACATCACCTTGCCCTGTTGCACCTGGGAAAAGACTCTTAATATCCATCTGGAAATCAAG
>JAZQMU010000010.1:0-7784 GCA_045543595.1 Faecalimonas sp. | reverse complement strand
CCAGTTGTCCCTGTTGCGAATAACTTATGTCTGCCAAGAATACCTTTGTAGGCGATACAGAAATTCTGCATCAATGCTTTTTTAGAATCGTGTGCAATTAATCCAATGTTCATACCTATGACTCCTTTTAGTATTTTTTAGGTTGTAAACCAACATTTAAAACAAAACCTATTCCCATATAAAAACAAACAATTGATGTTAAACCGGCACTTACAAATGGAAGAGATAATCCTGTATTTGGAAGTACACCTGTTGCAACACCCATATTAATAAAACTCTGTATACCGATCAATGAAGCAACGCCTCCACAGATGATCTGACCAGCAAGATTCTGGGATCGTATACCCATAATTATACACTGTATAATAATTAATAATATCAAAATTATGACGACGCAACAACCCACAAATCCTAATTCTTCACCAATAATTGCAAAAATAAAATCCGTATCTGCTTCTTTTAAATAATTACCGTTTTTCACAGATGTCGTTGTATTGTTATTGAATCCTTTTCCAGTTAATTGTCCTGAACCAATGGCAATGATCGAGTTTTGCTGTTGAAATCCTTCTGTCAACGCATATTCTTCCGGATGTAACCAAGCCAAGATACGTGTCTGCTGATATGGTTCTAAAAATGGTGGATCAGGCATAGTTGCAATACTCAAAAATATGATAATACAAGGTATTACGATTGCTAAAACAGTACCTATAAATTTATAACTAAGCCCAGCCAGGAACATAATAATACAAAAAACAGCTGTAATACACAACGTATTTGATAAGTTAGGCTGTGTTACGATCAAATATAATGAAGGTACAACTAGGAGTACACTTTTTATGATTGTCAGTGGTTCTTTCATTGCCTGTTCATGATTCATCAAAAATTTACCAAAAAACAAAATGAGGAAAATCTTTGTTAAATCCGAAGGCTGCAAGTTTGTGAAACCAAGATCCAGCCATCGTTGAGCACCATTGTAATTTACACCCCAAAATTCTACACACAATAAAAGGGCAATATTGATTCCATAGATCAGCCAATAAAAGTTAAGGACCCAGTTGTAATCTATAAGAGAAATAACAACCATTGCCACTACCCCAAAAGCTACTCCGAGAATCTGCTTTGATTGGGCAGAAGGTAATGCACTCCCTACTGCGAGTATTCCTATTATTGAAAGAGCTAATACAGAAAGTACCAATATAAAATTATAATCTTTTAAATGATATTTACTTAAGTATTTCACACTTCTTCTCCTGTTAATTTTATGTAAATATAGGAACGTGTTACATGAACATCAAATTCCTCTGGATTGATCTCAATATATTTTGAGATCGTTTTGTATAATTCTGTTTGTATCTTTTCATAAGCATCTGGTGTACAATTTACGCGGTCTGAAACTATCAGATTTTTCAATCTATTTTTAGCAATCATTACAGACGATACGTTCATCATTCCACCTCCTCTTAATTTCCTTTAAAAATATGAGTGATCTTACGAAAGATTCCCGTATGTGAATCAAGGTTAAGGAATGGAATCTCCTCGCCCATGAGTCTCTTACATATATTTTGATAAGCTTTTCCTGATAAGGAATCTGATTCGATCACAGGTTCCCCTTGGTTAGTTGCTATGACAATCTGATCGTCATCAGGAATAGCACCGAGAAGATGAATTGCAAGAATCTCAGATACATCTTCTACTGACATCATATCTCCTCTTTTTACCATCTCCATACGGATGCGGTTAATTATAAGGTCTAATTTTTTAATCTGATTTTTTTCTAAAAGTCCTATAATACGGTCGGCATCTCGAATTGCAGATACTTCTGGTGTTGTTACAACAATTGCACGATTGGCTCCTGCGATAGCGTTTTGAAATCCTTGTTCGATTCCTGCAGGACAATCTAATAATACATAATCAAATTCTTCAGAAAGTTCTTCTGTTAATTTTTTCATTTGTCCTGGTGAAACAGCTGTTTTATCTTTCGTCTGTGCAGAAGGAAGAAGAAATAAATTTTCGTAACGCTTATCTTTGATAAGAGCTTGCTTCATACGGCAATTTCCTTCAATCACATCTACCAGATTATATACAATCCTATTTTCCAAACCCATCACAACATCAAGATTACGAAGTCCAAGATCTGTATCAATTACAACAACTTTTCTTCCGGCTTTGGCAAGCCCAACACCAATATTTGCAGTTGTAGTTGTTTTACCAACTCCGCCTTTTCCAGATGTAATTACAATTACTTCACCCATATTATAATCCTCCTTTTCTTTTTATCGGGTACTTTTCTTTTGTAGGAGTTTTATATTAATCACCTTGCGATGCTGTTCCGAGAACCCCTGCAGTACCCAAAATCAATTCGGAATCATCTGCTAGATTAAAGTATTTTAATACCATATCTCGGCCAATTTCTGCAGTGTAACCAGAGTTATACCCATTTGCAATTCTTGTACAGAATGCAATCTCTGAATTTGTACTTGGTGCAAAACCTGCAAATAATACATGGTCTGGATGTGTTTTACTTTGCTGAGCTGTACCTGTTTTGCCAGCAATCTGAAGTCCAGCATCTTTGACAACTTTAAATCGCGAGTTATTGTTAACCATGTTTTCCATACCTGTTCGAACCAGGTCGTAAGTGTGTTGATTAACTTCTTCCACTTCGTTTATAATTTCGGCATTAAAGTCTTGTATTACCTTATTGTCCTTTGTTACAACTTTATCTAAAAGCGTAAGGTCGTACACTATTCCACGGTTAGCAACTGCTGTCATATAACGCGCGATCTGACTTGTTGTATAAATGTGTGTGCCTTGTCCAATTGCAGAACGAACTGCGTCCTCATCACTGATATGAGGTTCCATTTCAGAAATTTCAAGACCAGAAGTCTGACCTAATCCAAACATTTCTGCATATTTCTGTATTCTAGCAACTCCCTGTTCTGATGAATAAGTTCCATCTCCTGTAAGGCCAAGATTAAAACCAACGTTATAAAAATATAAGTTACATGAGTTTTGAATTCCACCTACTACATTTAATGAGCCATGTGCCCCTGGTGAAATCCAGCATTTTGGACTAGGAGAAATTTTTGTAAATGGTCCACTACATGAGAAGTATGTTCCTTCTGTAACTATACCTTCTGTCAATGCCGTGATTGAACTAAGCGGTTTAAATGTAGAACCAGGTGCTGTAAGTTCTTGTGTTGCCTTGTTATAGAATGGCTGCGAAGCGTTAACATAAACCTGATTGTAATACCCTACATCCATCGAATTAGCTAAACGATTATTGTCATATCCAGGATAAGAAACACATACTAATGTATTACCTGATGCTACTTCAGTCATCACGTAAGAGCCTGTTGATGGTTCTACTCCTAACATACCTGGTGTAATATCAAGGTCATTGATTCTTTGACGCATAAAATCATATGCACTATATCCGCTGATCAGACGATTGTATAAAGTTTCGTCGAATTCCAGGATTCCTTGATCATACAACAAGATACAAATCTGACTGCCTGTTAACGAACCGTCTTTTATCATATATCGATAGACAAGTTTTTCAAAGGAAGAATCTGTCAACAAATATTCTTCCAGATAACTTAAGATACCCTGATATAATTCTGTTGAATCTGAATAATTGCCTTCGTATGCAATATGTTCCTGAACGATAGATGTGTCTACCCAGTTTTCAGCAATCGCATGATTTAGATAAGTATAAAGATTAATTTCTTCATTTTTCCATGCTGTGTATACTTCGTCATATACATCAATCTTGTCTTTCATTAAAATACCTGTGGTATTTGTCAAAAGTTCAGATGTAAAATAATACATATAAGCTTGCATTTCCTTTGACAAATTCTTATATGCAGGTGCATTTGGAGACTGAAGATCTGCAATTACTCTTTCTATCGCTCTCTTCTGACGACCAGTAAAAGCCTCATACACTCTTTTTTCCATATCAGTTGCATCTGTTTCAGCAAACGCATCAATATCTATGATATCATTTCCAATAAAGGAATAATACACGTCTCCAATTGGAATCGCCACATTGGAACTTTCTGTAACTGAATTTCGGTCATAATCTAAGGTTGGCACTAGTTTATTTAAAATGATAGCTGCCAATTTTTCTTCGATCAGTTCATATGCTGTAATCTGCAATTCTTTATCTAAAGTAAGATAAACATCATTACCAGCTTGTGCTTCTTTCATATCTACAACTTCAAGAATCTTACCAACGTTATTTACGTACATGGTAATTTCCCCTTTTTTACCTTGCAGATATTCATCCATCACTTGTTCAATTCCTGCTTTACCAACAATATCTGTACGAGAATATACTTCTTTTTGTTCTTCAGTCAGAGCATCATATTCGTCTTGAGAAATCTTTCCGGTATACCCAATAATAGATGCGAAATATTCTGGATAATAATATTCACGAAGGGATTCTTCGCCTACACTGATTCCCTGCAGGTTATACATATTTTCTTTCACAACGGCAACAGTTTCTGCACTTACATCAGAAGCAATTTTTGTTGTATAATACTTTTTAAAACTATTTAACTGCATCCCATAACGAACAGAAATCAGCTGTAAGACTCTTTCCTTCGAGTGAGATTCCTGATCAATTCCGAAACCATAATCCCCTTTTTTTCGTTCTCCAGCACACATATGATCAATTATATCCTGTGCTGATGATGACGCTTCTTCCGGTTTCAGATCTTCGATTTTTGCATGTCCGTAAATATCCGCAAGAAAACGATTTCTTCTTGTACCTTCGCCATATTGAAATTCATATTCATCTTCTTCATTAATAAAAATACCAAAATCAATAATTGCTGAATCTCCATTTGATTCAATCATATCGATAACTGTATTAATCGTCTCATTGATCAACATGTTCTTTTGATCTATTGATTCATAAGAACCGTTGTCTTCAATCTCAATGGAATAAGCTAAGCGATTACCTGCAAGTAATTCACCATTTCTATCGTAAATATTACCTCTTGTCCCGGTAACTTCCACTGTTCTTTCAATAGACATCGTATAGTTTTTCAGATAATCTTCTCCTTTTACTATCTGTAAAACAAAAACTCTGTGTATCAAAACTGTAGAAAGGATAGTAAAGAATAAAATCAGTATAATCAATCGAGATTTAAACAAGCTGATAATTGTTTCTTTTATTGTACTAAACAAATTTACTTGCACTCCTTTTTTCTTCTACTTCTAATTTTTGGTTGATCCATAAAATGCCTTGATATAAGACAATGGATACCAAAATCGTATAAATCAGTTCAGGAATGATTACAGTTCTAAAATAAAAGAAATAATCAAACCTGCTTCTTAATAAAAATTGAAAAATATAAATAATATTACCGTATACAAAATCACTTGATGCGATCATGATCAATGGTAATTTGATATCATCTGGATAGAATATTTTATGAAAACATCCATTGATATACCCAAGTACTGTATAAACAAGGGCATACAAACCCAGCAGTCCTCCGAACATAACGTCACAGATAAGACCGCTTAAAAATCCAGCAAACATCCCCTCTTCTTTGCCTCTCATAAATCCAAAGGCTGCTGTTACTGCAATTAGAAGATTCGGTGTGATTGAACCGAATTGAAACACTTGGAAAATCGTTGTTTCCAGTAAAAAGCATACAATAATTATGCAAAGTGTAACCAGTTTTCTTCTCAACTGTTATTCCCCCAATAAGTCTTTTGTTGTTGTGATCACGAGCACTTCTTGCAGATGTTGAAAATCCACCGCCGGTATAATATAACCCGATCTTGTAAGATCATTGGAATCTACTTTCACATCACTTATGTAACCAATCAGAATACCTGGAAGATATTTACTGCTAATATGAGAAGTTACAATCTGCTCGCCAATTTCAATTTTATTTTCATTATTTAATAATTGTTCAAAGGCGATTCTGCCTTCCTGCATCAGAGTCAAGTCTCCGTTAACGATACATGTATCTGATGTTGAAAGTACCATTGCACTTACATTGCTTGTGTCATCTATGATTGATGTTACTTTTGACCAGTTTGGTCCTACTTCTGTGATAATTCCTACAAGTCCTGTTCCTGCCATAACATTCATGTCTACAGACAAACCATCATTTGAGCCCTTATCAATCGTAAACGAATGAAACCAGTTTTCACCGTCACTTGCCGTCACTCTTGCACCAATTTTGTGATAATCAGCATATAATTCATCTAATTTGTAGAGTTCACGAAGTCTATCAAGTTCGTACTTATCCTGTTGTAAAAGATTGTTCTTTACTGTCAGTTCGTCGATTTCTGCTTTTAATGCTTCGTTTTCTGCATGTAGTTCCTGGATCGTATCAAAATTCTTTGTAAAATCACTCATCCAAAGACCAATCGTATTGATACCTTTTTGCATTGGAACGATCGTGTAATTAGCGACTGTTCTCAAAGGTCCGTGAACCCCATCTGTAATGAGAGATAATCCCATAAACAGAATACATACAACAACCAGAATCAATAACATATTTTTACTTGAACTAGAAAATGTTGTTTGATTATTCTTCTTCATCTTATCTTAACCACCCATAATTATCATCTAACATAGAATAAGTGTGTTTTCTTAATTCTTTTGTCAAAATAATATCTCTTAAGCCATAAACAGTGCTGTATTCTGGCTCTTTCATACTATGTACTTTTGTACCTAAATACTCTTCAAAGTATTCAGCAATACCTTTTAGATTTGCAATTCCACCAGTAAGATAGATACCTTCACGCTGGATATAACGTTGTACCTCTGGCGGTGTACGTTCTAACATAAAGCGAATCTGCTCACCCAATGTAATCAATGAATCTTTCATAGATAAACGCACAATATCTAACGGAACAACTCGTTGTTCTGGAACTCCTGTGCGAAGATTTCGTCCTGCCACATATTTGTCGCCATCACGATGTCCTCTGATTCCATATTCTTTTCGAAGTTCTTCTGCTGTTTTCTTACCAATAAGATATTCATCACGTGTACGAACCGCATAGATGATAGACTGATCCATAGATCTTCCACCAATCTTAAGCATCTTATTCATGATAACGCCGCCGTAAGAAAGTACAGATAACTCTGTAGTTTCGCCACCTAAATTAACTATGAATATGCCCGGTGATTGCTGTACATTTAAGCCCAATCCAATTGCATCTGCGATTCCTCGCTCTACGATGCGGACTTCCTTTGCTTTTGCTGTAGAATGTACAACAAGATCGTAAAAGGCTCTTTTTTCGACTTCAGTTACATCCGTAGGTACTGCAACAATATATTTTGATCCGCTCATAAAGCGTCGTTCTTTTTTTAATAAATTCTGCAGAAGATACTGCATATCATAAAATCGCGAAATAACGCCTTCCTTCATTGGAAATACAATCTCGATATTGTAAGGCGCTCTTTCAAACATTTCATAAGCTGCATCGCCTACTGAAAAAAGATTCTTTTTATCTGCAATGGCGATCGCATTTTTTTCTTTCCATATTGAATTTTGCTTTTTATCATAAACCTTAATCTCATATGTCCCAAGATCAAGTCCGTATATGTTACCAAACATTTAATATCTATCCCCTTAAATTACATGAGTTTTGCTTCCGAAAAACTCACATAACAATTATTACCAATAATAATGTGGTCTAGCAGTTCTACGCCTATCAGCGCACCTGCATCCTTTACTCTCTTTGTCAGAAGAATATCTTGATTACTCCGTGTTGGATCTCCGCTTGCCTGATTCTGCACCAAAATGATAGATACT
>JAZQMU010000009.1:0-4902 GCA_045543595.1 Faecalimonas sp. | reverse complement strand
TTGACACATTTTCATTTTTGAGTTTCTCTACCTTCACATCCAATTTTTCATTTTCCAATGCTTTTCTGAAAATTTCTGTCAACGCATTTACTTCATCTTCTGAAGCCTGTTCTTTCTTGAATGTCTCTGTGATATCTGCATCGATACGTTGGAACTTCACATTTTGATTACGTTGTTCTAGCTGTGTGATAAATGGCGAATCAATGCTGTGCTGTAAGATCACCGCATCCATACCCTCTGCCTTGAACATATTGATATATTGGCTTTGTTGTTGTTCATTTGTCACATAATAGATTGTTGTGATGCTTGGTTCTTCTGCCTTTTCTGTATCCACAACCTCTGCTTCTGGATTGTTCTTTTCGATACATTCTTTTAATGTAAGATACTCGTGATCCAAGTTCTTGAATAAGATATAATCACTCATCTTGTCGCAGAATTTTGTATCTTTAAGGCAACCAAATTTGATAAAAGGACTGATATCGTCCCAGTATTTTTCATAAGATTCCTTATCTGTCTTGCACATGCCAGATAATTTATCTGCCACTTTCTTAGAAATATAATCCGAAATCTTGTTTACAAATCCATCGTTTTGGAGTGCACTTCTTGATACGTTAAGTGGCAGGTCTGGACAATCAATTACACCCTTGAGAACCATAAGGAATTCCGGAATCACTTCTTTGATATTATCTGCGATAAATACTTGGTTGTTATATAACTTGATTGTTCCTTCAATGGAATCATACTCGTTATTGATCTTAGGGAAATAAAGAATACCTTTCAAGTTGAATGGATAATCCATATTCAAATGAATCCAGAATAAAGGTTCCTTAAAGTCCATAAACACTTTGCGATAGAAATCAATGTAATCTTCTTTGCTGCATTCATTTGGATGCTTTGTCCAAAGTGGAGTTGTGTCGTTTAACGCAACTGGTTCTTTTTCTTCTTCTCCCTCTTTCACTTCAGCATTCTCATTTTCAAGATAAATCGCAACTGGCATGAATGAACAATATTTTTCGATCACTTCTCTCACTGCATATTCATTTGAGAACTTTGTACAATCATCGTTTAAGAACAATGTAATTTCTGTACCAACAGCTTCCTTTGTTCCTTCTTCCATATCGTACTCTGTTCCACCGTCGCATGTCCAATGTACTGCTTTTGCACCTGACTGATATGATAATGTATCGATATGAACTTCATCTGCCACCATGAATGCTGAATAGAAGCCAAGACCAAAGTGTCCGATAATCTCATCTTCTGTTGTCTTATCTTTGTATTTTTCAAGAAACTGTGTTGCACCAGAAAAAGCGATTTGAGTAATGTATTCTTCTACTTCTTCTGCTGTCATACCAAGACCATTATCAATAAATTTCAAAGTCTTCTTCTCTGGATTTACGATAACCTTGATTTGCGCTTTATAATCATCTGGAAGCTGGTATTCTCCCATCATGTCTAATTTTTTTAACTTAGTGATCGCATCGCAACCATTTGAAATCAATTCACGAACAAAAATATCATGGTCGGAATACACCCACTTTTTAATAATTGGAAAAATATTTTCACTGCTGATTGATAAATTTCCATGTTTTTTTCCCATTTCAAAACATCTCCTTTTTTCGTAAAATTAATCTGTCTAAGTGGTATCTTAATACGATATTCTTTGAAAGTCAACAAAAATTAGCACTCTCAGTGTGAGAGTGCTAATTTTTAATACTTTGTTTATATAATTTTTATAAATCTGCCTGTGTAGGGTAAGAAGCGATTGCTCCTTTTCTTTGTACACTGTAACCACAGAACTTATTTGAGAACGCAAGATACTCTTCCATCTTTTCTGCAGAAACATGTTCCAATAAATCTGCTTTCACGCCATCTCTATATAATTGATATAAGAATGATCCAATAAATCCATCCCCTGCGCCTGTTGTATCAACTGCTTTCACCTTTTCACATGGTGCGAATCCTTTTGCGTTTCTTGTATAACATTCAGCTCCGTCAGAACCTTTTGTATAGATGATCATTTTTACATTTCCAACAAAAAGTTGATCTAACGCATCTTCCATATCTGTTTTCCCTGTAAGGAATTCTAATTCTTCATCAGAAATTTTAAGTACGTGTGCTTTTGGAATAAATTCATGTACCGCATTGTAAAGATCTTCCATACTGTTCCAAAGTGGTTTACGAAGGTTTGGATCAAAACTGATCAAAAGACCATATTTTTCTGCATACTCAATTGCCTGTTTATGTGCGTCTTTCATTGGGAAATCCCCGATTGACACTGAGCAGAAATGAAGGGCATATTCATCTTTAAACCATTCTTCCTGCACATCTGCAGCGTCCATAAGCATATCTGCACTAGGACGTCTGTAGAATGAAAATTCTCGGTTTCCATCCCCTTTTAAAGCCACAAAAGCAAGTGCTGTATTTGCTTTGTTTGTTCTTTTAACGTAAGACTTTCCAATGCCAAATTTATCAAATTCAGCTACCACTTTATTCCCAAATGGATCATCGCCAAGCTGTGTGATCATTTCTGCTTCTCCGCCTAATTTTACAAAAGCACCACATACATTTGCTGGAGCACCCCCAACGATTGGCTGGAATGTTTCCACTTCTGGAATCCCCACATTCACTTGTCCAGGAATCATATCTACCAATGCTTCTCCAATTGCTAATAATTTGTTCATAATCTAACCTCCGTTATTCTACACTCTTTAAAGATTCTACCATGTTGATTTTCTTTAATTTGAAGTACATGATCCAGTTGACGATTACTGAGAAAAGAATAGTAAATACTGCACAGATTATATAACTGTTCAAGAAAATCGTTCTTCCGAACATTGCCATATCTACTTCCACTGTCGTAACTGTGAAATAGTGCAGGAATTTTCCTATCAAGCATCCCACAAGTATACCGAAAAATGTCAGAAGAATATTTTCTCGATATACATAGATCGCAACTTCTGTATCAAAGAACCCTAACACTTTTAATGTCGCAAGTTCCCTTCGACGTTCTGTAATATTAATATTATTTAAATTGTATAAAACAACAAATGAAAGTAAGCCTGCCACAACGATCAGTACGACCATTACCCGGTCTAACGCCACCAGCATGTCATCCAAAGACTGACTGAGACTTGCTGTATACTGCACATTCAAAACGTCTTCAAATGTGAGTATTGTTTCTCCAATCTTTTCTAATTCGGCTTTTCCAACCCCTTCTTCCACTTTGATCAAAATATTGTTACATTCCAGTTTTTTGTCATATATTTCTTTATACAACGTCTCTGTCATGTATATATAGTGACCCACATAGTTTTCACAGATTGCTGTGACTCCTACTCTCTTTTCACTCTTTCCTTCTTCAATCAGGAATATTTCATCTCCGACTTTCACATCCAGCATTTTCGCTGTTTTTTCAGAAAGGATAATTCCTTCGTCTGTCAATTCAAATCGTTCTTTTGATTTCCTGTCTCTAAACACAAAGAAATCATCAATCTGTTCCATATCGCTGATCACAGTAAGATAAGAATCAACTTCTTCCTCATCATTCTGCGCCTTGACACTAAACATTCCTGCATCAATATAACTAGAGACGTCCTTATTATCATCCAAATATTTCTCGAATTTTCTCTTTACCGAATTCTTCATATCCTTATCTATGAAGACGCTGCTGTCATAGAGCTGCAATTCGCCGTATTGATAATCAGAAATACTGGAAATGGAATCTCTAAGACCATATCCAACCATCAGAAGTCCCATGCATCCGCCGATTCCAAACAAAGTCATAAAGAATCTCTTCTTATATCGGAACAAGTTTCTTAATGACGATTTCCACGAAAAATTCAAATGCTTCCA
Organism: Faecalimonas sp.; assembly: GCA_045543595.1. Classification (GTDB taxonomy): domain Bacteria; phylum Bacillota; class Clostridia; order Lachnospirales; family Lachnospiraceae; genus Faecalimonas. The sequence continues at coordinate 1,050 of JAZQMU010000009.1, read as the reverse complement.
TAAAAATGGAATCTTCTCAATCACTGTCTTCTTTCCAACCTTTGGTGCCTCAGGACGCAGCAAGATTGCTGGCTGCGCAATCAATTCCTTGTAGCAAGAAGAGATTGTTGCTACGCCTGTGCATAACACAGAAAGAAGTGTTGCCACTATCGCGATTCCCCATTGATATGGCATATAGATATCTGGAATATTCGTGTACACCGTATTGTGATATGCGAAAATGATCACATACGGGAATAATTTTTCTCCTACAAATACCCCCAGAAGACTTCCTCCTAATGTAGCAGTCAATGCATAATACAAATACTTTTTCATAATAGCAAACTTGCTGTAACCAAGGGCTTTCAATGTACCGATCTGAACACGTTGCTCTTCAACCATACGTGTCATCGTCGTCAAACTAATGAGAGCTGCTACCAAATAGAAGATACTAGGGAACACAATTGCCAACGCGTCAATACGAGCCGCGTTATCGCCATAGCCTTTATATTCCGGAATGGATGTTCTGTCAAAGACATACCATACTGGCAATTCCATATCCGCAATCTCATCTTCCGCTTTTGAAATCTCATCCTCACCTTCTTGGATCTGCTCTTCCATCTCCTGTTTCGCATTCTCCAGTTCCGTCTTCCCTGATTCAATTTCTTGTTCACCGTGTTTTATGTCATTCTCTGCCGAGTATAATTCTTTCTCTTTTGCAAGGAGTTCTTTTTCCTGAGCAAGCAACTCTTGTTCTTTTGCAAGTAATTCCTGCTCCTGTGCAAGCAATTCTGCCTCACCCGCAGCAATCTGCGCTTCCGCATCTATGATCTGTTGTTCACCAGATGCAAATTCACTTTCTATTGTTACTGTCAAATCCGCAATCTGCTTTTCCACACCTTCCAGTGTTGTCTTTAAACCAGCTAGTAACTCTTCTACATACGGTATCTGCTCTGCATCGAGACCGCCAAGAGCATTCTCCCACTCAGCAATCTGTTTCTCAATATCTGCTTTTTGCACTTCTAAAGCCGACATTGCTGCAGCATATGTTTCTTTACTGTTTGCCAATTC
>JAZQMU010000008.1:0-8086 GCA_045543595.1 Faecalimonas sp. | reverse complement strand
CGGCCAACATTACTATATATTTCACGTTAATACCGTCCTTTATGCTTATTCCACACGGATCATGTGACAGATTTCCAGACATTTCGCCGCACACTGTTCGTATGCGCCTTCACTCATCACTTCTGTTACAAATCCGAATTCACTTTCTTCGCCTTCTAATGTAATGATCTCAATTTCACCAAATACATCTTGTACTTTAGAAAGGAAGTCTTCTTTTTTACCATTTACACGAACAAAGAAACGTTTCTTTGTATCTGCTTTGTCGATCAATTCTAACTTTTCTGAATCCCATACAGACATCATGCTGCAGGCAAGATTCTTGGCTGCTTCCACTACATCGCCAACAACGGCACTTGCTGTTGGAAGTTTTCCAGCTCCACTTCCGTAGAACATTGCATCCCCAAGCATATTTCCTTTTACGAAAATTGCATTAAACACATCGTCCACACTGTAAAGTGGATGATCCGCAGAAACTAAGCAAGGAGCCACGATTGCACAAAGTTTATCGTCCACTCGCTTGCAAGAAGCGAGAAGTTTGATCTTTTTATTCATCGCTTTTGCGTATTGAATATCAGTTGTTGTGATATTTGTAATACCTTCTGTATAGATTTCTTCAAAATCAACTAATTTCCCAGAAATGATTGACGAAAGGATCGCAATCTTTCTACAAGCATCGTGACCTTCCACGTCAGCACTAGGATCTCTTTCCGCATAACCGAGATCTTGCGCTTCTTTTAACACTGCACCGTAGTTTGCGTCTTCATTGTACATCTTAGTCATCATGAAGTTTGTAGTACCATTTACAATACCTGTGATTTCTAAAATCTCATCACCAGTAAGCGACGATGTGAGCGGACGAATGATTGGAATACCACCGCCAACACTTGCTTCATATAAGTAATTAATACTTTTTTCTTTTGCGATCGCGAGAAGTTCTGCACCATGTTTTGCCACAAGCGCTTTGTTAGATGTAACAACGCTTTTTCCTGCCAACAATGATCTCTTTGTGAAATCATACGCAACACCTGTTCCACCCATAACTTCTACGACGATTTTAACTTCTTCGTCGTTTACGATCTGTTCAAAATCATGTACGATCAAATGCTCTGCTGGAGAACCTGGGAAATCTCTCAAATCTAACACATATTTAATATCAAGTTCCTCTCCAACTCTTTTGTTGATCAATTTTTGATTTGTCTGAATAACTTCAACTACACCTGAACCTACTGTCCCGTAACCTAACACTGCTATTTTTATCATAAGTCTACTCCCTACCTAGTATTTTCAAATATTGAACACCTCGGTGCTCCTCTAATTCCTCAACCATCTCTGACAGATTTCCTGTCGTAGATAACACTTCCATGCTAAGACTAAGTGTAGCAAGTCCATTAATTGGAATGCTTTGATGTATAGTCAAGATATTTGCTCCGTATCTGGCAATCGTCTGAAGAACATCCGCCAGAACTCCCGGACGATCCTCCGCCTGCACCATAAGTGTGATGGTCTGCCCTTTTTCATTAGAATGAAATGGAAGAATATCATCTTTGTACTTATAGAATGAGCTTCGGCTGAGCCCAACCTGTTCTGTAGCTTCCTGCACAGACATATTGTCATTGGATTCGAGCAATCTTTTCACTTCTACTACCTTTAGTAAAACCTCTGGCAAAGCCTTCTTTTTTACCACATAATATTTTGTTTTATCCATGATTTGCCCCCTTATTCTGCTCCTTTAAGAATGCATTCATAAATAAATCTATATTGCCATCCAGCACACTGGAAACATTCCCAATTTCCACATTTGTTCTGTGATCCTTCACTAATGTATATGGCTGCATAACATACGAACGAATCTGATTTCCAAATCCGATTTCTTTGATTTCTCCACGAATATCAGACACCTTATCTGCTTGTTCCTGCTCTTTTAGAAGATACAATTTTGCTTTCAGCATCTGCATCGCTTTTTCTTTATTATTATGTTGAGAACGTTCATTCTGACATTGCACCACGATTCCTGTTGGAAGGTGGGTGATACGAATCGCCGAAGATGTCTTATTAACATGCTGACCTCCCGCACCACTTGCGCGGTAAGTATCAATCTTCAGATCATCGTCGTTGAGTTCGATGTCAATGTCGTCTTCGATATCTGGAACCACGTCACAAGACGCAAAAGATGTCTGTCTTTTCCCCGCCGCATTGAACGGTGAAATGCGCACAAGGCGGTGAACTCCCTTTTCAGATTTCAGGTACCCGTAAGCATTTTCCCCATTCACCTGAAACGTGATCGCCTTTAATCCGGCCACATCTCCATCCAAAAAGTCTAACACTTCCACTGAAAAACCTTTTCGTTCTGCCCAACGAGAGTACATGCGATAAAGCATGTTTGCCCAGTCACAAGATTCTGTTCCACCTGCACCTGCATGCAACGTTACGATAGCATTATCCTTATCGTACTCGCCAGAAAGAAGGGTCTGAATCCTCATTTCCTCAAAACAGGTTTCAAAGGCTTCCAGTTGTTCTGCGATTTCCGAAATCAGACTTTCATCGTTCTCCTCGTAGGCCATCTCGATCAAAACTCCCATATCCTCATAGTTTTCCATCAAATGGTCTATTGTCTCCAGAAAATCCTTCAGACTCTTTAGTTCTTTCATAACCTGTTGGGAAATCTCATTATTATCCCAAAACCCTGGTTCTTCAATCTTTCGCTCTAATTCCTCTAACCTTTTTTCCTTGCTGGACAGGTCAAAGTGAATCCCTCAATTCCTTAAGTGGTTCTTCATATGAGTTTAAAACACTTTTAAACTGATCTAATTCAACCACGCTCTCACCTCTCTATATCTATTTTCTACCGCAGCATTGTTTGTATTTTTTGCCGCTTCCGCAAGGACATGGATCGTTTGGATACACTTTCTTTTCCTCACGTTTCTTTGGTGCTTTCACAAGACTGTCGTCTTTGTTTGTACCCGTTACTTTCGCAACTTCTTCTCTTTCTACTTTTTGCTCAATACGAATATGGAACAATGTACGGATAGTATCTGCCGCAATCTCTTCTGTCATAGCACCAAACATTTCGTATCCGAGATTCTTATACTCAACGAGCGGGTTCTTCTGACCGTATGACTGAAGTCCAATACCTTGACGGAGTTGGTCCATATCGTCTATATGAGTCATCCATTTTGTATCGATCACTTTCAAAAGAACGACACGTTCTGCTTCTCGGATCTGTTCTTCCATAAACTCCGCTTCTTTTGCAGCATAACCTTTTGCAGCACGTTCTTTTAAAATCTGCTTCAATTCGCTTTGAGACATTTTCTTTACGTCTTCCTCACTCATTGGTGCAAGCATCATATAATTGAACATTTCTCTGTTGAGAGCGTCAATTTCCCAATCTTCTCTACCCACTTCTACTGAAGCATATTTATCAACTGAATTTTCCACAAAGTCGGAAATCATGTTGTAGATAACGTCTCTCATGCTTTCTCCATCAAGTACACGTTTTCTTTCTTCGTAAATGATTTCTCTTTGTTCGTTCATAACCTGGTCGTATTCTAACAGATTCTTACGGATACCAAAGTTGTTTCCTTCAATCTTTTCCTGTGCCTTTTCAATTGCGCTTGAAAGCATCTTATGTTCGATTTGCTCCCCATCTTCAACACCAAGTGTATTGAAGATCTGCATCAATTTTTCTGAACCGAAAAGTCTCATAAGATCATCTTCCAAAGAAATAAAGAATCTTGATTCCCCTGGGTCACCTTGACGTCCGGCACGACCACGAAGCTGATTATCAATACGTCTTGATTCATGACGTTCTGTACCAATGATCTTAAGACCGCCAGCAGCCTTAGCTTCTGGGTCAAGCTTAATATCAGTACCACGACCAGCCATATTTGTAGCAATTGTTACTGCACCATGTACACCAGCATCTGCTACGATTTCAGCTTCCATTGCATGGAATTTAGCATTCAATACATTGTGTTGAATACCGCGTTTTTTCAGCATTCTGCTGAGAAGCTCTGATGTTTCAATTGTGATAGTACCAACCAGAACCGGTTGTCCTGTCGCATGTGCTGCTACGATTTCATCGATAACTGCTTCAAATTTTTCTTTTTGTGTTTTATATACAACATCGTCCAAATCTTTTCTTTGAACAGGAAGATTTGTTGGAATTTCAATAACATCCATTCCATAGATATCACGGAATTCTTTTTCTTCTGTGAGGGCAGTACCTGTCATACCACTCTTCTTTTCAAATTTGTTGAACAAGTTCTGGAATGTGATCGTAGCAAGTGTTCTGCTTTCACGTTTTACCTTTACATGCTCCTTCGCTTCAATTGCTTGATGAAGACCATCCGAGTAACGGCGTCCTGGCATGATACGTCCTGTGAATTCATCAACGATCACAACCTGTCCGTCTTCAGAAACAACATAGTTTTGATCTCTGAACATCAAATAATGTGCGCGGAGCGCAAGGATAACATTATGTTGGATTTCAAGATGTTCTGCATCTGCAAGGTTATCGATATGGAAGAATTGTTCTACCTTCTTCACACCTTGGTCTGTCAAAGAAACTCTCTTTTCTTTTTCATTTACGATGAAGTCTCCTGTTTCTACAATTTCCTCACCGAGGAGAGCGTTCATCTTGCTGAATTCACCGCTGGCTTCCCCGCGGATCAATTGTCTTGCAAGCACATCACAAACTTCATATAACTTTGTAGATTTTCCGCTTGAACCAGAAATGATAAGCGGTGTTCTCGCCTCATCAATAAGAACCGAGTCAACCTCATCGATGATGGCATACTTTAATCCTCTTTGAACTAAACGTTCTTTGTAGATAACCATGTTATCTCTCAAATAATCGAAACCGAGCTCGTTATTTGTGACATAAGTAATATCACAATTATATGCTTCTCGACGTTCATCTTTTTCCATGCTGTTTAAGATACATCCTACTGTAAGACCCAGGAAACGATGAACTTCACCCATCCAGTCAGCGTCACGTTTTGCAAGGTAATCGTTAACTGTAACAACGTGAACCCCTTGACCAGTCAGTGCATTTAAGTAAGCTGGAAGTGTAGAAACTAAGGTTTTACCTTCCCCAGTTCTCATTTCTGCGATACGTCCTTGATGAAGAATGATACCACCGATAAGCTGCACACGGTAATGTTTGAGCCCAATTGCTCTCCATGCTGCTTCACGAACTACTGCATATGCTTCTACTAAAATATCGTCCAAAGTTTCCCCATTAGCAAGGCGTTCCTTGAACTCTTTTGTTTTATTTCTCAACTCATCGTCTGTTAATTTTTGCATTTCGCCATCTAATGCTTCAATGCGATCAACAATCGGATAAATTCTCTTTAATTCATTTTGACTATGTGTTCCAAATATTTTTTCGAAAAATCCCATTATTTTCTCCTTATATTTCAAAATTTAATCTAAATTTCATTTTATCATTTTATAGATTTTTCTTCAACCCGTTTATAAATTCTTTACAAATTCATAGGATATCTTTCCACCAAACAAATCTAGTGCACTGCCGATAGTGAAATCTAGTTTTCCAGCGCAAAGTTCGCGAAAATATTCCAGATCCTCCATGCAGCCGATACCGCCTGCATATGTGACTGATTTTCCTCCCCACTTGCCAAGCATACGAACAAGCTGTTCCTCCACTCCTGAAGATTTCCCCTCCACATCTACTCCATGAACTAAAAATTCATCGCAATAATCAGAAAGTTCATCTAACAATTCTATAGTTACTTCCACGTCTGTAAAAGTCTGCCATCTGTCCGTAACTACATAATATCTGTCTTCTTTTTTTCTGCAGCTGAGATCCAAAACGATTTTCTCTTTCCCGATCGTTTTTTTAAGTTTATCAAGATTATCCCAATTTATAACTCCGTTCTTGAACACGTAGGACGTGACGATCACATGACTTGCCCCGGTCTCTATGTATTCTAACGCATTTTCCGCCGTGATACCTCCGCCAATCTGCATCCCCGAAGGATACGCTTTCAAGGCAAGGAGCGCCTGTTTTTTTGTCTCTTCATAATATTCTGATGTACTTGGGTTCAGAAGAATAATATGTCCACCAATCAGTCCGTCTTCTTTATATTTTTTCGCATAAAAATCAGCACCCAGTTCTGAAGCAAAATTTTCCATCGCATGGTCATTCTGATCTTTGAGGGTACCACCAACTATCTGTTTCACTTTTCCATTATGTATATCTATGCAAGGTCTAAATCTCATTTCATTCTCTCTCTTCAAAAATATGTATTAGTATATCATGTTCGCCACAGACGGACAAGTGTTTATTTCAAATAACAAAGCCTGCCACCAATACATCTGGAAGCAGGCCTGCAATTTTTCATTTAATTTGTTGTTCGTGTTCTTGTATTCTCCGTAGCATCATTCACATTGCTATCCGTCGTTGAATCCTCTGTGAGATCGTCTGTCATATTATCCACACCATCTCCAATTGCATTCATACCATCATCGATCGCATTACCTACATTGTCCATTCCGTCGCCCACAGCATTTCCCATATCATCCACTACATTGTTATCTGTAGTGTCTGTACCCATGTTGTTTTGCTCAGGAGCCGTTTGGTCTGTTGTGCCTTCGTTTGAGGTATTATCTCTTGATCCACATGCTGTAGTTCCGAGAATCATGCATAAGCATAACAATATCAAAAACCCTTTGTTCCATTTTTTCATGTCAGTCTCCCTTTCATGTAAACATATTTTCAAGAATTACTTCTTGTTAATAATATCTACCAAAGGAGAAAATCTATGCTTCCAAAAAATGGTTTTTATACGCGTTCGCTAAGTTCCCCAGAACGGTATGCCTGAAGCAATTTCTTCAAGTCTTCCACGTTTTCTCTCATTTTTCTTCCTTGATCTGTATCTGCAACAGTTACACGGTAAAGTGAACGGTTGATCGTCATCATTGATGAGTGGATATCTGTTTCTTCGCGAATTGCTTTTTCAGCAGATTCAAATGGCATGTGAGCAACTAAGATCATACCGTAAGAGTTGTAGATCAACGTATATCCGGCAATACCTGTCTGTCCTTGGTAAGCCTTTGAAAAACCGCCATCGATTACAAGTACTTTGCCATGACATTTTACTGGGCTTTCCCCTTTCTTACTCTTAACTGGCACATGTCCGTTTACGATATGTGATGCAGCTGGGTCGAGACCAAATTCTACTAAGATCGAATCTACTACTTTTTCATCTTCTAAAAGTCTGTAGTATGGGTCTTTTGTTTCCACATGAGTTTCTTTTTCCTTCACGAAATAGCGTTCAAAAGTAGCCATTTTATTCTTACCATATAATGGTGAATTTTCATGAAGCCAGATATACCACATGATATCCTTGCCTTTTTCGCGTTCTTCTTTGTCTACTGCAAAGAATCCTTTACGTACATAACTTTCTAATTTTTCATAAAGCTTCTTTCCAGAATACAACTCACCATAAATAGATACTTCTTTGAAACTTCCATCTTCGTTCAATGGCACGCATCCATGGTAAAGAAGATTTCCATTATATACTTTGTAAAGATTTCCTTTTGATAACAGGAATCTTGCATGTTCCTGAAGCTTTTCACATCCGAGAAATGCTTTTTCCAAACGTTCCATAATGATTTCTTCTTCTGATGTTAAAGCGTATGGATCTTCCGGATTGATCGTAGGGAAATTTGTATCTTCCAACTTGTAATCTTTTCCGTCAATCTCAACTGTACCATTTTCAAAATTGATTCTGTGAAGGAAGTTTCTTGATTCCATCTCAAAGTCAGGATGTCTTCTGCTCACTTGTCCATCCAATTTGAATTGAATGATTGAAATTGCTTTATGAATATGTACATCTGTTTCAAGTTCTGTTTTGTTATGATCTTCTCCACCGCGAAGTTTGAAGCATTCACATGGATCATTTCCATAAACAGAGTTTGCAAATGTTGCAAGTGGAAGCAAGTTGATTCCGTATCCATCTTCCAAAATATCGAGGTTTGCATAACGTGCGCAAACACGGATTACATTGGCAATACATGCTCTCTGCCCTGCCGCTGCACCCATCCATACTATGTCATGGTTACC
>JAZQMU010000007.1:0-10032 GCA_045543595.1 Faecalimonas sp. | reverse complement strand
CTCCATGATCGTCTTGCCAAGTCCGAAAGATTCAAACAAAGCTCTTCTTCCACCTTTTAATGCCCACGCTACTGCATCTTTCTGATGTGGCTTTAATGCTTTATTGATTTTCTCTCTATCAACTACAAATCCACTATCTGTGGCAATTTCAATCTTTGTTTTTAAAAATTCTAAATATTCCATCTTGTGAAAGGAACTGATGCATCTTCACTCTGGCCAGAGTTCCGGCTCCTTTCTCCTAAAATTCAAATGCCACTTCTGGCGCCTTTACAAATACGACTCCGCATTGTTTTTTGTTATCTAGTTCTATCTCTCTGATAGCTCTGTTAATACATCTATCATCATCCTTGCAATAAACATAACCATCCGGTGCATACAGGCTTTTGACCTTTCTGTTTACTCGATCTAATATCGTCTGATATGCCATGAAATTCTTACGACCAGCTTCTCTTGCTGATTTATAAAAATCTACGATTTCTCCATCTGAATTGATTTTTACGATGGCAAAAGAAGAGTCATTGTGTGTTCCCGTAATCTTTCCAAGTTCTTCTCGTGTGATCACACCGATATTACACAGCGCATCATCTGTCAAAATTCCGTTTTTGTGATAAACCACATGTCCCGGTGGTAATTCCCCTATGAATGTATCTCTCATCAGTCCTATAACCGTTTTTTCTTTGTAGTCTATCTTTACAACGTGACGTCTATTGCTTTTCTTGATGTACCCTGACAAGTTCTTGAACTTCCCACTCGGTAAAACCTTACGAATCTCGCCAAAATAATTGATCTGGTACTTTCCGTCATATCCAGGAATGTCATACCAGAAATCAGGTCTAATCTGTTTTATCCTCATTCTGCAAACATCCTTTCTAGATTTTCATAGTCATAATTCCGTCCTTCAAAATTATTAAACTTATTCGCCTTTTGTGGTACATACGGTTTATAATCTCCGAGATAATCCATAAACGGTGTGTTAGGTCCTAAGAATGTTGCTGCATGTTTAATAAACTGTTCCTCTGTCTTTTTGAGTTCGCATTCCTGTGCATATCTTTTAACTGCTAACAATAGCTCGTCCTCTGAAAAACCGTCTGACAACCTGGCTTGATAACATTTATAAGCCTTTGCCTTTTCCTTTCTTCTCGGGTATGCACTCCAAAACTCCTCAAAAGCACACATATATTTATTATTCTTTTCATTCTTATCATTCTTACATTCTTGTTTGTGTACCTTCACTGGTCCGTCTGTGGTCTCTTCATGGTCCGTCTGTGGTTCTTTTGTGGTTTCTAAAACTTGATATTTCCCATAATTTACAACGTTTATAGTGGTTCTTTTGTGGTTCGATTCTTTGACAATCATTCCATCATTTTCTAACAACTTCAAAAACGTTCTAAGTTTGTTTTTGCTCCATCCCCACCTATCCATCAATTTCAGCTCAGAAGTGATAAAACTGCCTCTCTTAATTTCTACAAGTTCTCCTCCGAGCAATATTTTTTTGCTAGAATGATTTGCAAGTAAAATTATGTCTATCCAGGCTTGACCTTTCGAAAATGGTTTTTCATTCCAGATCCAATGGTCCTGAATGTTTCTATTTATCTTCGCCCATCCACTCAACTCATCACTCCTCTTCAATTAATACTTCTATTCGAGGATTATTCTTATCTACATAAAACTCATCGGAATACCCTTTAATTACATTCCACCCATCATCAGGAATAACCCTAGATACTACAAGAGCATCTTGTATTACCTTTCTCCCAAACGAGCTTATATTGTCTAAATCTCGCCTTGTATTTGGTTCATACCACGTGTAATGCATTCTCACTGGGCTTGTGATTCTAAGCCTACCTAACTGACTGTAAATCTCTTGAAGAACTATTTCTTCGTTCTTCTTTTTCATCTTGCTTCCCTTGTATGGATTTGTTCTGCAATCGTTTATGTAATCATTCAGATTATTGAGCCTTCCATGTATGATCAGTAAATAATTCAAGTTCTTTCCTCTTCTCAAATGCTATCCTCATGCGTAATCTCTTTACTTGGATTTTTCTCGCTCTGGATAGCTCTTTTGCTAAATATTCATGTAACTCTTTCTCGTCTACAACGTCATTAGGTAGCGGACGGTAATATCCGCCACCTACGTTGATAATGCAATCTCCATTATTGTTTGCATCCTCTACCATTCGCCTTAAACGCCTGTCTGTGCATGTATCAGAAGGTCTCTGTAATGGATTCGCGTGTCCGTCTGGTATACGGGAAAAGAGCTGTGTTGCTAGTGTTTCTCTCAACGTTTTCTCCTTTCTGTACAATGGCTTTTGATAATTTGTGATATATTATTTTTTAGTGCCATTGGCGGTCAACGAGTTACTATAACTAAGCATTACGCTCAGCTAACATAATAAAATTCTTGTCGGAACTGTGCTTCTGTTCCGTAATGCTCAAGGTAATATTCCTTGCACATTTTCTTTAGCTGCTTGTCTACTTTTGCAGCATCTTTTCCTGCATGAACCCCGTTCGGGTGCAGGGTCGGAATAAGTGGTGCTATAAATCCATATCTCTCACACAACATTCTTTCTTTGTGTGTATGGCTAAATATGTGATGTCTTTCCACCCCATATATTCCGGTAAACATACAATGATCCATGTCATCCGTGAATACACTCCATAATCTTTTAAACATTTTTCTCGCCCCACTTCTCATTCATGATTGCAAGTTCTCTTGGTGTAAGAGTCTCTATACCTAACTCTTTCGCATCTGCCACAGTTCCTTCAATCAATTTACTCATCTCATAACTATCGTAAGTATGAGAACCTCTGTAAATTTTGTAGAATACGACTTCCTTGCCATTTTCTTCCGCATATTTGATTGGAATACTGTGAATAGACTCTAATTCGTACATGTACTCAACAGGAGCATTTGTCTTATATACCATAGGTGATCCATCTGGAAGTAATTGTGGTTGCCCATATTTACATAGCAAGATATTCTTTGCCCTTGCCTTAGATATGGTATTTGCCTCTGCTATTTTCCCGATTAACACGTGGAAATAAGCATTTGAATCGAGACTTCTTTTTTGTCTCCACTTTTTAGCAACAATACTTAACTTCTCGCAATTTCTGATATTTTCGATTGTTTCATTTGATACATTTTCATTTAAAACAAACGTGACTAAAAACTTATCTGTCTGCCAATCTTTTGTAATGGCTTGTACTTTACCGGTGCATTCCATTATTGTTCCTTCTTCCTTTTTTCTACCGCAAATACTCTCCTGCCTTGTGTGATATTGTAAATATAAAGAGCTGAAATGCATCGATTGTCATCGTAAAGAATCTGTTCTACTGCAAACTTATCATTACAAGTAAGAATGTCGTTGCCTTTTTGGTCTTTTCTGCCACTAGGCTTGATTGTGCATTTATCAGATGAAATCCAGATAAAAGGAGCAGTATACAGTTCTCTTCCAATTCCCCAATTGAAGCAGGCACGCTTAAAACTGTCAGATGCAAGCCCTTTCTCTTTTTCTGTATTGCTTTCAGTTCCTGTGTCCTCTTTGCTAACCCATTGCTTCTTTTCTTCGTCCCATATTGATACAATGCAGTTTGCATTATCTCTCGTGTGTTCTCTCTGCCAGTTCATAGAGCCGACTGTTTCATCAAGAATATTCATGTCGCATCTCGCATCTTTATAAAGCAGTAACGACAATCCATTTGATTTACAAGTAGAAACCCTACATTCAATCTCGTTTGCATATAATTCTCTAAACTTCTTCATCTTCTACTTCCTCTCTTTCAACCACCCTGCTTGCCCACATATCTGCCCAATGAAGGATCATGTAAAGAGGTGTTTCTTTGCCTTGGATTTCGTATTTGAATGGTCCATACAATCCGTTGTGCCACAAAATTGCTTGTTGTTCTTCTTCTGTCAGATCAATGAATTTCGAGATAATAGCAAGCGCTCTAACTTCGTGATCAACGTACATTAAGTCTGGATTTGAAACGTATGGTTTCGCAGTAGACTGATATGGTTCTGGATTTGGATTCGCCTTAGTAGCTCGTCCTTTTAACATGTTTGGAACATAATTTGGTTTGTTAAACTGTCCCATTTTCCCAATGTCATGTAACAAAGAAACAAGCACTAGGCTATCTCTTGAAACAATATCCATAAGAGTCATTGACAATTCTTGAGCAACCTCCAAAACATTTAGACTGTGTTCTGCAAGTCCACCTTCTTTTGATAAATGATGTTGTGTGCTACATGGCGCTTTGAAAAATCCGTATTCCTCCATGTATTCGATTAAATTTTCTATTCCTTTTCGTTCTGTGCTTAAAAGTAAGCTCTTAATGATTTCTTTCATTTGACTAAATCCTCTTTTCGTGTTATTTTTTAATTGACTAAATTCTTAAGTGCGTTATGTGATTCCCCAATCTCTACGCACTTTTCTTTTGATCTTCTTTAACTTCTTGAGCTGCTTTTCTTGCTTCACGCTTTGCTTTTCTCGCGATAGCAAATGCCTTGTCAGATTCACCCAGCAACATTACGATTGCTCCGAAAATCGCTACTGTTCCAACTACTTCCTTCACAACTGGAATACTTTCCACGATGCTCAAGTTGTAAAATGTAGCTGCACAGCTCCCAAGCATGATGTTTTTGATCGTATTGTATGTTCTATATTTCATTGCTTGTCCCTCCTTTCTATTCTTTTTCACCCTGCCAAACATAGCCGGTTTGCTCCCAAAATGCTTTTGGGAAAATCGTATAATCAATACGTTCGTTTGACTTAATTTCATCAATACTTGTAACTTGCTTGTCATTCTTAACAGCAATTCCTACCGGAAACCATCCCATGATGATACCTGTCTGAATCCATATAGCAGATTTTCCAGTAACTCGTTGAGCAACCTTCATTGGAACTTTCCCATCTGCAAATTTAGGTATCTGTTTTTCTGCAATCGCTTTACATATTGCGTCTACCAACTCATTTACTTGTATCTGTTTCTGTCCTGTCATTATTTCTCACCTCTCTTCTTTCAAAATTACTGCAGTTTGTTCCGCGCCTTTCTAAACAATATGCGTAGTGCCTGTAGCTCTTACATGGTTCTCGGATTTGTTTGTTCATAGTTTCCTCCTTACTTATCAACATATTTCCGAGTTATCCACATTTCCGAACGGTTGATGTTACAAAAATCCTTTGTTATAATTTTCTTATCAAATGATGAAAGGACGTATACTTATGGAATTTAAATATTTAAATAAACCAGCCAATACTTTTGCTTCAAACTTTGTTGGCACTTATAAGAAACCTGCCACTTGTCCCTTTTGTGGCTATGGAACGGATGCTCCAATCACGAATAAAAATCATTTTCAGTTAAACGATCACTATGTAATAATGGCTACTTGCAAATGCACTTCATGTGGTCAGACATTTTTCTTTGTTAGTGAATATCTAAACGGACATGAATATGAACCTATCATGATTCCTTCTATTTCATTTATCAGATATGAAAATAAAATTCTTTCAAAAATTTCCGAACGTTTTATTGATATGTACAACCAAGCATTACAATCTGAATTTGTTGGAAATTATGAATTGGCTGCTATCGGATATCGAACTGCTTTGGAAATTATAATCAAAGATTTTGCTATAAACGAATTAGGAATTCCCCGAGAAGCTGTCGTAAAAAAGAAACTTTACGATGCAATTGGAGAATACTTGAATCAGAATGAGCTCATTAACACTTCTGATGTAGTTCGCATTCTTGGAAACGACCATACTCATTTCGAAAGAAAATATCCTCAACATGACTTCGAATTATTAAAGGGATACATGGACATCTTCCTCAAACAAATTGAAGTTCAATATATGATTAAACATCCCCCTGTGTCACGGACTCTGTAATGCAGGGGTCATTTTCTGCTAACAAGTTCCCTTCGAAATCCCAGTATTGCGTTACTAGTCTACACAAATCTTCATTTGTTCCTGCTCCACGTACTGAAACCGTTTCAATTACTTGAATTATTCTTGCACTATCTGTTCCTCTTGGTCTTACCATCCACATCACATCCTTTCAATCAGACCTGTTCTTCTGTAGCGAATAAGTAGTCAAATTTACATTTGAAGGTTCTGCAAAGAGCCTTTATTTCTGGCGTTGTGAATTTACCGCTTTTTTTCTTGCTTTCATATGACACTCTCGAAATACCTAATAAATTTGCTACATCGCTATTGGTCAATTTGTTCCTAGCTTGTTCTGCATCTAAATTTTTGAACACTATATCACTCTCCCTTCATTGTTTGCGTTTTGCAAACTCTATTGTTAATATAATTGCTATTTGCAAACTTGTCAATACTTTTCTTTGCATTTTGCAAACTTTTTATTGACTTGTTTGCAAAACAAATTTATAATCAAATTACTAACTATAGGAGGTGCCACATGGGAGACAAATTCAACGAAAACCTTAGAATCGCAAGAGAACAAAGAGGCCTTTCTCAAAAAGAAATGTCTGAGCGTATTGGAGTGGCAAAATCAACTTATTCTTTATACGAAAGCGGAAATAGAGAACCTAATGTTCAAACAATCAAAAAAATTGCAGATACTTTAAACGTTTCTGCTGATATGCTTCTTGGAATTGAAGAAGATAACAATACAATCGCAGCACACTTTGATGGAGACGAATTCACAGAATCAGAACTCGAAGAAATCAAACAATTTGCTGAGTTCGTTAAGAACAAAAGAAAGTAGTCCATTTTTTAGGACATCAAATTAAATATACTAGAGTGGGAGGTGTTCAAATGAATGCTTATGAACGTTTAGAAAACGAAGCCTGCAAGGACGGTATAGATCTCATTAAAAGAAAATTCAACAGTCCACGAATAAAAGGACTGTACTTTAACGGAACAATTGCAATAAATGAAAATATAAAAACTTCCAACGAAAAAGCGTGTGTCCTTGCTGAGGAACTTGGACACCACTACACTTCTGTTGGAAATATTTTAGATCTAAAAATAGCATCTAATCGCAAGCAGGAGCGCCAGGCAAGACTTTGGGCATACGACAAGCAAATTGGTCTCAATGGCTTGATTAGAGCTTACGAACATGGATGCAAAAACAGATATGAAATTGCTGAATATTTGGAAGTTACAGAACAGTTCCTGGAAGAAGCGATTTTAGAATATCGTGAGAAATACGGAACATGTGCTACTGTCGGAAAATACCTGGTGTACTTTATTCCACAGTTGATTATTTGTATGAAGATATAAAACACTAAAGAAACGAGGTTGGAAATATGTTTAATGAAATGAGCGGACACGAATTTGAGCAGGCTTGTGCGAAAAAACTAAAGAAAAATGGTTTTTCTAATATATCTGTTACAAAAGGAAGCGGTGATCAAGGTATTGATGTCATTGCTTATAAGAATGGAAAAAAATACGGAATACAATGTAAATATTATTCTTCCCCTGTTGGCAATTGGGCTGTTCAGGAGGCTTTTGCTGGAGCAAAATTTTATGATTGTGATATTGCTGTTGTTATGACAAACACAACATTCACTAAAAGCGCATACGAACTAGCCCAGAAAACTGGAGTGCAATTATGGGAAAATAATCATATTCATCAAAGTTCTAACACTTCTAAAATGGGGTGCTTTGGTTATTTAATTATTTTTCTGCTTTTCTGTGTAATAGTTTCTTCTGTTCCCGATGCTATGGGAACTATGTTTATCATTCTTATTCCTATCGTTCTCATTACCCTATTTATCATAGGGAAAAGGCAACAAAAAAAGAATGCTAAAGTATTAGAAGATATCAACCAAAAAATCGACAGCACAATACTCGATATGGGGAATATATATTTGAATTTCTTCAAAGATCATTTTTATATTAATGCTGAATTAGTTAGATATTCTATAATTTCTGAAAAGAAATACGAATTTATTTATCGTTTAGAGAGCCATGAACAAGCCCAATATATAATGAGCAAAGAAGCCGAATTCAATGTAAATATGAATGATATGCATACCATTACTTTGTTGGCAGATAACCATATTTCTTTTCTTGTAGAACAAATTAAAAATGACTTAGCATAAAGTTAAATAATTACATTTCACTAAAATAAAAACCGCCTCAGTGTTGGCGCACCAAGACGGTCTGTGTATATATCCGAAGATACACACAATATGTTATTTGCAAGTTATATTGTATCATCTTCGGGCAGCCTTTGCAATCGAACATTTCGTTCGAAGGCTGTTATTTTTGTACTCTTTTTTAGAAAGGAAGATGATTATGAGAAACCCAAACGGATACGGAAGCATCACCAAATTATCCGGAAATCGAAGAAAACCGTATATGGTCCGCATTACAGACGGAAGAATTGCTACAGACGATGGTATCAAGATTAGTCGTATTGTGCTTGGTTATTATTCCACCAGGAAGGAAGCCGTACAAGCTTTGGCCGAATTCAACACGAAACCTTATGATTTAAAACAAAAAGGGATTACATTTGATGAAGTATACAAGATGTGGTCAGAAAAGAAGTTCAAGAAGATTTCCGGGCAATCGGCAACTTCCTACAAAACTTCATTCAAGCACGCAGTTACAATCAAAGATATGCCTATTCGTGATATAAAAACTGTCCACATGCAAAAAACCATTGACGATTGCTCTGCTGGATATCAGACAAAAAAGGCACTACGCTCCTTCTACAACCAAGTTTTCGAATTTGCTCTTGAGAACGACCTTATTGAAAAGAGTTATACGCCGTTTTTAGACATCGGAGAGAAAGAGACGGTAATTTCCCGGACTG
The DNA here is from genome assembly GCA_045543595.1 of Faecalimonas sp. GTDB lineage: Bacteria > Bacillota > Clostridia > Lachnospirales > Lachnospiraceae > Faecalimonas. Next base: position 1,245 of record JAZQMU010000007.1, on the reverse strand, counting down.
TATTCACAAAACTAGAAATAAGCGCACTCTGGGACGTTCTGGAGCGAATGGAATATATTGATACGGTTCTGATATTGATTTATTCTGGGATGCGCGTTGGAGAACTCCTGGAAATGCAATGTTGTAATGTGGATCTAAAAGAAAAAACAATGAAGATTGTTCGCGCAAAGAACAAGTCTAGTTTGAGAACTGTTCCGATTCACGACAAAATTCTGCCATTAGTCGAAAAGCAGCTCCAGAACAGTTTAGCTCTCGGTTGCCCTACTCTGATTGCGAATTCGAACGGCAAGCCATTTACTTACAGCAACTACCAACAAAAGAGATGGTCGCAAATTATGGAGCAATTGGGAATGGAACATCTGCCACATGATACCAGACACACATTTGCATCTCTTGCTGATTCTGCCGGATTGCAAAAGCTCTGTATCAAAAGAATAATGGGCCATGAAAGTAAAGACATCACTGACAGAGTATACACTCATAAAGATATAAATGAGCTCCTGGAACAGATAAATTTAATTGAATAGAAATATGCATTTGTTACCAATACGTTACCAGTGTGTTACCAATAGATACTTTTTTATAGGCGTTTTCGGCAGTTTGCACAAATGAAAAAAGCCCCAAAAATCAACGTTTTCGGGGCATTTCTGCTATTTTTGATAATTGATAAAATTATACACGTGATAAGTATTCGCCTGTACGTGTGTCGATCTTAAGAACGTCACCCATTTCTACGAATAATGGAACGTATACAACAGCACCTGTTTCAACTGTAGCTGGTTTTGTAGCACCTGTAGCTGTATCACCTTTGAAACCTGGTTCTGTGTCAATGATTGCAAGTTCAACGAATAATGGTGGTTCTACAGCAAATACGTTGCCTTTGTGTGAACAAATCTTAACCATTTCGTTTTCTTTTACAAATTTTAATGAATCACCAATTGCTTCTTCGTTTAAAGCGATTTGGTCATATGTTTCAACATCCATGAAGTGGAATAATTCACCATCTGAATATAAGTATTGCATATCTTTTCTTTCGATGTGTGCTTTAGGGAATTTTTCAGTTGGTCTGAAAGTTTTTTCCTGGATACCACCATTGATGATGTTTTTTAATTTTGTTCTAACGAACGCAGCACCTTTACCTGGTTTTACGTGTTGGAATTCAAGAATTTGATAGATGTTTCCTTCAATTTCAAGAGTTACGCCATTTCTAAAATCGCCTGCTGAAATCATTTATTTTCCTCCTTA
>JAZQMU010000006.1:0-12018 GCA_045543595.1 Faecalimonas sp. | reverse complement strand
CCCATTCACCGCCGCCCTTGGTGCTGCGGTGGTAGTGACCGTTCTTTCTCTTCCAGCCTTTATGGTTGTGCGGGGTGTTCCATATGACCTGCGGATCGGGCCGCACTAAAATATAGTCTCCCCAGCGTTCCAGCTTTTCGCCGTTTGATGTATCTAAAACTTCGTAATCTTTCCAATTATCTGCAATCCACATAATATTCGACCTTTCGATGATGGTTTTCGGGCAGAAGCATGTGTATTGCGCAACAAAGTTCTGCAGGTAACAGTCTGCCCATCCTGCGTACAGTATACAACAGAAATGGGAACTATTCCAGTATCAATTACTATTTTATGGCATCTGTCTGTCAGGGTTGCAAACAACAACGAAAAGAACGATGTCGAGTGGTATAATCGGCATCGTTCTTTTTACACCACAAAACCAAATTTTTGATAACAATTAATTCAGGAAGTTAACTTACACATGCTCCTTGCCCATGACCAGGCAAGTGGCAATCATGTAAATAATGCCTTGAAGGGAGACGTGGGCGTATAGTTATAATGTTTTAAAAAAATTTATCAAAGCTTGTTGCTGGTATTCACTTAGATGATTAATTTCGACTAAGATTTCTCGTTGAAGCGGTGTTAAAGAAAAAGTGTCGAAATCTGTGGAAAAGAATTGTGACATTGTAATTCCGAAGGCAGTACAAATTTTTTCGAGAGAAGCAATATTAGGCAGCATATTTTTACGGTACCAAGAAGAAATGGTAGATTGGGTCAGTCCGGAGTGTTCTGCAAGTTGGTATTCAGTCCAGTTTTTTTGCTTGCGATAATAAGTAATTCGCTCTAATACATCAATCATAGTAATTTCCTCCATTTATTACAATCTATCATTTTGTTATATCGTTAATTTTATTCGTAAAATCGTTGCAAAATAATATTTAATGACGTATAATAAAAACGCTAAAGCGAAGTGCGAAATTCGTTTTGTATGATTGTAGGAAAAACGGAGGTTAACAATGAATACGACAAGAAGTAAAAAATGGTTGATAAGAGTGAGTGTTTTTTTAGCAGCAATAGCGTTACATTTAGGAATAGGGCGATGTTTAGAAATACATGCAGCAAGTGAATTTGTAATAAGAAATTCACCGCCAGATGCCAGTAATAAGTATTATTATGACTCGAATTATAATGCAAATGCCGGTGGCCAATTTGCAATGCCGAATTGTACTACATATGTATTAGGAAGAATCTACGAAATAACCGGGAAAAGATGCAATCTTAGTGGAAATGCCAAAGAGTATTTTGAAAAGAATAAAATAAGTGGGACGTATGAATACAGTACAGACCCATATAGTCCAGCATTGGGTGCAATACTATGTTTTACTAATAGCGGTAATGGACATGTGGCAATTGTTGAAGAAATAGGAACAGATTCCGGTGGAAAGTATATTTGTGTGTCTGAATCAAATTATAGTGGTAGATATAGTGGAAAGGAAACTAAGAGGTTTAATTATGTAAAGTATTATTTGAGCGATTTGAACGGGTTCACTTCCTCAAACAGTGAGTATTCGATACGGATGAAGTATTTAGAGGATAACGATGGTTATGCTGAAGAATATGAAGGGAAAACGATATATATATATCCCTTTACTTTCCAAGGATATATTTATTGTGATAAGGAAGCGAGTATAGAAAACATTGACAACACTCGCATAATAGATGCCGGTGCAACAGAAGTCACAGACACGACAGCAAAAATAAGCGCGACGGTATCGCCATATGGAACAGTGACCGAGTGTGGATTTTATTTTGGGACATCTCCTGAAAATATGCAAAAATATGTAGAAAATACGACCACCAAAGATTGTGCGAGCGTTTTTTACACGCTGGGAACTGGAAAATGGACTGCAGCATTAAGTAAGGGCACAACGTACTACTATCAAATTTACGGCATAATTGGTGGGGTTACATATAAGACTTCAGTTGGTAGTTTTACCACAACCGGCGATTCTGTACAACCGGTAATTGAGAGCATAAGTGTAACTAACGTAAGTAGCGAAGGATATACGGTTGAAGTTGTTGCAACAGACAATGTAGGCGTTGCAAAAGTGTGCTGTCCAACGTGGACCTTAGCAAATGAGCAAGATGACTTGACACAGAATTGGAAAACTAATACGATTGCAACGAACGTTTCCGGGAATACATATGTATATCGTGTAAATATTTCTGACCATAATAATGAACGAGGAATCTATACAACGCATGTGTATGCATATGATATGAATGGTAATACTGCTTTTACAGATTTATTAGTAGAAGTGCCGGAACCGATTGTTTCTGTAACGGGCGTAAGCTTGAATAATCATAGTTTATCACTGGAAGTAGCTGGAACGAGTACACTTACAGCAGCGGTAAGTCCATCTAATGCAACAAATAAGACAGTAACATGGACATCCAGCAATACGAGCGTAGCAACAGTGACTAACGGAGTAGTTAAAGCCGTAGCACCGGGTACAGCTACGATTACAGTTAAAACAGCTGATGGAAATAAAACGGCGACGTGTGCTGTAACTGTTAAAGCAAAAACAGTTTCTGTTTCAAGTGTTGCATTAAATAAAACGAGTGTTAGCCTTACTGTAGATGAGACAGAAACACTTACCGCAACGGTAAATCCATCTAATGCGACAAATAAGACCGTGACATGGACATCCAGTAATACAAGTGTGGCAACTGTAACAAACGGAACTGTTAAAGCAATAGCACCGGGCACTGCTACTATTACAGTTAAAACAGCTGATGGAAATAAAACGGCGACGTGTGCTGTAACTGTCAAAGCAAAAACAGTTTCTGTTTCAAGTGTTGCATTAAATAAAACAAGTGTTAGTCTTACTGTAGATGAGACAGAAACACTTACCGCAACAGTGAGTCCATCAAATGCGACAAATAAGACAGTAACATGGACATCCAGTAATACAAGCGTAGCAACAGTGACTAACGGAGTAATTAAAGCAGTAGCACCGGGTACAGCTACCATTACTGTTAAAACTGTTGATGGTAAACATACCACAACCTGTTCCGTTACAGTAAAAGACGTAGTTGCCGATGTGGATGCACCGACAATTGCTGTTTCTAATGTAAAAGGAACCGCAGGCGAGACAATCACTGTTACTGTCAGTTTAGAAAATAATCCGGGTTTTGCATTTTTGAGTGTAAAATTAACGTATTCGGAAGATTTAACTTTAGTAGAAGCAAGCAACTTATCTAATTTAACATTTACAAGCGATACAACAATGGTTTGGGATGATATTTTGGATTGCAGTACAGATGGAGAATTATTAAAACTTACTTTTGAAATTTCTGAAGAAGCGGAAATTGGAGAACACTATATAAAAGTGAATTTCATTGAAGCATATACGGCAGACTTGGCAGACGTGGTGTTTACTACGGTGGATGGTTATGTTGATGTTACGGATTTTGTCTATGGCGATGCGAATAATGATGGTGTTGTAAATGGCAAAGATGTTATATTGATTCGTCGTTATGTGGCAGCAAAGGACCCGGTAACGGGAGAATCTTCCGTTGAGGTAACCACTGGTGCAGATGCCAACGGGGATGGTGTGTGCAACGGAAAGGATGTAATTTTAATACGTCGATATGTTGCGGCAAGGGACCCTATTACTGGTGAATCCTCAGTCGTGCTTGGTCCAACTAAATAATTTAATGAAAGAAGGTAAAAAATGAAAAAAATATTATCGATGCTATTGGCAGTCATTATAATGTTTTCGGCAACAGGCATATCAGTATATGCAACAGACACCGCTGACGTCGTAATTGTTGGAAGCGAGGTTATAGCTAAACCAGGAGAAACAGTGGAGATTCCTATTGTTATTGAAAAAAATAATGGATTTTGTTTTTTGCAGTTGCAGTTTCAATATCCAGGCGAATTGACACTGGTTTCCTTCACAAACGCAGTAAGTGCATTGGCTTGTACCAGTGATGCGACAACGGTATGGGATGGTGAGATTGAATATACCGGGACTGGAAATTTAGCTATCCTTACCTTCACTGTTTCTGAAAATGCAGAGCATAAAGCTTATCCAGTTACAATTAATTTCATAGAATCATATGATTATGAGTTAAACGATGTTAGTGCGTCTCTTACTGCAGGTTCCATCAAAGTAGTCTGCCCTTATAGCGATGCAACGAATGATCATATTGATGCAGATGGCGATTGGGAAAGCGATAGTGTAAAGCACTTTCATACCTGCCGATGTGGTACCACTTTTGACAGTGCTGCCCATAGTGGCGGTAGTGCTTCCTGTAAGGAGAAAGCAAAATGCGAAACTTGTGGACTGGAATATGGAACGTTAGAAGCACATACATATATAGCAGAAAAAGTCAAGTCAGAAGCATTAGTAACAGCAGGTAACTGCCGTGATGAAGCAGTATATTATTATTCTTGTTCCGGTTGTGGTTTGATAGAAGGTAATGCAAATCATACCTTTAAGGGCGAAAAAGTGGCAACAGACCACGTTGGCGGCACTACAATTGTAAATGCAAGTGCAGCAAATCATACAACGCAGACAGATGGTTATACAGGAGATACGAAGTGTCAGGGTTGTAACCAGATTACTGTATATGGTCAAACAATTCCAGCAGACGCACACACACCAGCAGCTAACTGGTCAACAGATGGAACGTATCATTGGAAGGAATGTGCAGTATCAGGTTGTAACGTAGTAATTGGTGGTACAAAGGATACCCATTATTCTAACAAGGCAGAAAACAAGGCTACTTGTCAGAAAACAGCAATTTGTGATGTGTGTGATGTGACTTATGGCACTGTAGTGGCACATAATTGGGCTACTACTTATAACAAAGATGCAAGTGGTCACTGGCATGATTGTCAGACTTTAGGATGTACAGAAAAGAATGGATTTGCGGCACATACACCAGACCATCAGGGAAGTGCAACAGAGGAATATGCAATTAAATGCGTAGCCTGCCAGTATGTAATCGAAGCACAGCTTGCACATACACACATATACGATAAAGAAATAGCAAAGGATGAGTACAAAGCATCTGATGCAACCTGTGATAAGGCTGCAACATACTACAAATCTTGTAAGTGTGGTGTATACCATAGTAATGACACATTCTCTTATGGTACACCAAACGGGCATGCTTGGGCTGAGGCAACTTGTACAGTTCCCAAGGCCTGTCGTGTATGTAAAATAAGCGAGGGTACAGCACTTGGACATATTGAAGGAACAGAGTGGAAAAATAATAGTTCAGAACACTGGCATATTTGTGCTAGAACAGGATGTGATGTGGTTATAGAAAGTAGTAAAGGGGCACATATTCCTGACCGTGAAGAAGCTAACGAAAATGGCGATGTGAAGTGTACGGAATGTGGATATGTGATTGCCACACACGAACCACCCCATTATCATGAGTATCGAAATGAATGGCAATATAATAATGACGAACATTGGAATGAATGCGATTGCAGCGACAGAGCCTCTGTTACACTTCATAGTGATGTGAATCTGGATGGCAAATGTGATATATGTGGATATGGTGTTCCCGTTCCAGAAAATGTGACTGCTCCTACAGCACCTAAGACGGGCGATAACAGCATGGTATGGATGTGGATTGCATTAGTAACCATCAGTGGACTTGGATTAGTTGCTTTGAGAGTACGATTTCAGAAGTAAGTTTTACAAGTTAAAAAACAACGGTTCCATGAGGTGTTCGATGGGTTGAACGTGTATATTGACGGATATAGTAAAAAGGGCTTTCCCGGTTCGGGGAGGCCTTTTACGTTATGCAGGTACATGTACCTGTTGGCTATGATGCAGATGGGACAAATTGTACTTAATTAAGTACAAAAAATCCATGTTTTTTTATAAAAAGTTCTTGCATTATTGGAAGACTGCGTGTATAATCATTCTTGCTGTGGCATGATAGCGATGAAGCGAGAGGTTGCTGCCTATTAACCCGGGCAGGTTTTCCGTGGAGCGAATGTCAAGTTAGGAAACTGACGACAAGTCACTGTACAAACAATCAAGTCTACATGATGTAGAGGACGTGAGAGCAGTAAACCTTAGTTTACCTCGTTGTGGAACAGAACCGGTATAACGTTGCGAGAAGGTTCAGGACACACACGTAAGGAGTGTACAGTCACCGCTTGTCGTACTTAAATCAAAAAGTGCGAAAAGGATGCGACTTTTTTTATGGCAAGTCAGGTAATGAGAATTACATTAAAAGCTTATGATCATCAGTTGGTTGATGCATCTGCCAAAAAAATTATCGAAACAGTTAAGAAAAATGGTTCACAGGTGAGCGGACCGGTTCCTCTTCCTACCAAGAAGGAAGTGGTAACGATTCTTAGAGCCGTACACAAGTACAAAGACTCCAGAGAACAGTTCGAGCAGAGAACCCATAAGAGACTGATCGATATCATTACACCAACCCAGAAGACAGTTGATGCATTGCAGAGACTGGAAATGCCTGCTGGTGTTTACATCGACATCAAAATGAAGACCAAATAATTGGCTTTTAGCTTGAGAGTAAAAGAAACTATTAATTATCCCCTACTAGTATGGACACGCCAGTTCGTGCCCCGCTGTAGAACAAACAGGAGGAAATCATGAAGAAAGCAATTTTAGCTACCAAAGTCGGAATGACTCAAATCTTCAACGAAGACGGTGCTTTAATTCCGGTAACCGTACTTCAGGCAGGACCTTGTGTAGTAACCCAGGTTAAGACAGTTGAAAACGATGGTTACAGCGCAGTACAGGTTGGCATCGTAGAAAAGAAAGAAAGAACCGTTAACAAGGATGCAAGTGGTAAGAAAGAAGTTATCCACAGACATGGTGTTAACAAGGCAGAGCAGGGCCACTTCAAGAAAGCCGGCACTACCTCCAAGAGATATGTAAGAGAGTTCAAGTTTGAAAACGCTGAGGAATATACCTTAGGCGCAGAGATCAAGGCTGACATCTTCGCAGCAGGCGATAAGATCGATGCTTCTGCAATCTCCAAAGGTAAGGGCTTCCAAGGCGCCATCAAGAGACTTGGACAGCACAGAGGACCTATGAAGCATGGTTCCAAGTTCCATCGTCATCAGGGTTCCAATGGTGCATGTTCTTCACCCAGCCGTGTATTCAAGGGCAAAGGAATGCCTGGTCATATGGGCTGTGTAAAGGTAACTGTTCAGAACCTTGAAGTAGTAAGAGTAGATGCTGAAAAGAATCTTCTTTTAGTAAAGGGTGCTGTTCCGGGACCTAAGAAAGCTCTGGTAACCATTAAAGAAACCGTTAAGGTGGAAAGCTAGTTAAGGCGAAAGGAGGACCAATCAGATGGCAAACGTAGTAGTTTATAATATGGAAGGCAAAGAAGTTGGTACAATTGAGCTTAACGATGCGGTATTTGGTGTAGAGGTTAACGAACACTTAGTACACATGGCAGTTGTACAGCAGCTTGCAAACAATCGTCAGGGAACTCAGAAGGCAAAGACTCGCGCTGAAGTATCCGGTGGCGGAAGAAAACCCTGGAGACAGAAGGGAACCGGTCATGCAAGACAGGGTTCAACCAGATCTCCACAGTGGACCGGCGGCGGTGTTGTATTCGCACCCGTTCCAAGAGATTACTCTTTCAAGATGAATAAGAAAGAGAAGAGGGCGGCTCTTAAGTCTGCTTTAACAAGCAAGGTACAGGATGCTAAGCTGATAGTTGTAGATGAATTGAAATTTAATGAGATCAAGACAAAGAGCTTCGCAACTGTAATGAGCAACTTAAACGTAAACAAAGGTCTTGTTGTTATCGCTGAAAACGACGCAAACGTAGTGCTTTCCGCAAGAAACATGGCTAATGTAAATACGACCTTAGTTAACACCATGAACGTATATGATGTTATGAAGGCACAGACAGTAGTTCTTACCAAGGACGCTGTTGCAAAAATCGAGGAGGTGTACGCATAATGGCTGATATTAAATACTATGACGTAATCCTCAAACCAGTTATCACTGAAAAGAGTATGGCTGGCATGGGCGAGAAGAAATATACATTCTTAGTTCATACAGATGCTAACAAGTCTCAGATCAAAGAAGCTGTTGAAAAAATGTTCGAAGGAGCAAAGGTTAAGAAGGTTAACACCATTAACATGGACGGCAAGAACAAGAGACGTGGCATGGTAGTTGGTAAGACTGCTAAGACCAAGAAAGCAATCGTTCAGTTGACAGAAGACAGCAAGGATATCGAAATCTTTGCAGGTCTGTAAAAACTGAAAAGTTCTTCTAAAGGCACATGCCGAATAAGATTCGGCAGAAAGACCTCGCCAAGAAGAACTAAGTTTCAGTTGGAAGAATCGCAAGCGATTCTTCGGACTGCACGGGAACATGATGGAGAAACGCAGTTTCTTCTAACTGAGCATTGCTCAGTTTATTATGCGGCGTAGATTAGATGTCGCGATAAAAAATCATTTAAGAAAAGGAGAAATACAATGGGAATTAAGACATATAACCCATATACACCTTCCAGACGTAATATGACTGGTTCTGATTTCTCTGAGATTACAAAGAGCACACCTGAAAAGAGCCTTGTAGTATCTCTCAAGAAAAATGCCGGTCGTAACAACCAGGGTAAAATCACTGTAAGACATCGCGGAGGCGGTTCCAGAAGAAAATACAGAATCATTGACTTCAAGAGAAATAAGGATGGCATTCCTGCAACTGTAATCGGTATTGAATACGATCCGAACAGAACAGCAAACATCGCTCTGATCTGCTATGCAGACGGCGAAAAGGCTTACATCATTGCTCCGGAAGGTTTGACCGACGGTATGAAGGTCATGAACGGTCCGGCAGCAGAAGTAAGAGTAGGTAACTGCTTACCTTTATCTGAGATTCCTGTTGGTACTCAGGTACACAACATTGAATTATATCCTGGCAAGGGCGGACAGCTTGTTCGTTCCGCAGGTAACAGCGCACAGTTAATGGCAAAGGAAGGAAAGTATGCAACCCTTCGTCTTCCTTCAGGTGAAATGAGAATGGTTCCTCTTGTATGCCGTGCAACTGTTGGTGTTGTAGGTAACTTTGATCACAGCCTTATCAATATGGGTAAAGCAGGACGTAAGCGTCATATGGGTATCCGCCCCAGGGTACGTGGTTCTGTAATGAACCCTAACGATCATCCACACGGTGGTGGTGAAGGCAAGACCGGTATCGGACGTCCAGGTCCAAGCACTCCTTGGGGCAAACCTGCACTTGGTCTTAAGACTCGTAAGAAGAAAAAAGCTTCTAACAAGCTGATCGTAAGAAGACGTGACGGCAGAGCAATCAAATAATTGAGGAGGAAAGATAATGGCTAGATCACTTAAAAAAGGACCATTCGCTGATGCGAGTTTACTGAAAAAAGTAGATGCATTAAACGCAGCAGGACAGAAACAGGTTATCAAGACCTGGTCCCGCCGTTCTACAATTTTCCCTTCTTTCGTTGGACACACAATTGCTGTTCACGACGGAAGAAAGCATGTGCCTGTATATGTAACGGAAGATATGGTTGGCCACAAGCTTGGCGAATTCGTAGCTACCAGAACCTACAGAGGACATGGCAAGGACGAAAAGAAATCTAAGGTTAGATAATTATCTGCCATGTCCTCTTGGACATTGGCAAGGACGAAAAGAAGTCTAAGGTTAGATAATTTAAAAATTGTACAAAATCAAATACATTCTTCGGGCAGGCAAAGTCCTGCTTGAAGAATGCTGAAAATTGTGTTATGATACTCACGGCTGCGTGTAACACATTGCACTCGGCATGTATTGAAAGGAGGACTTGACCTATGGCTAAAGGACATAGAAGTCAAATTAAGAGAGAGAGACACGCTCAGAAAGATACAAGACCTTCAGCTAAGTTATCTTACGCTAGAGTATCTGTTCAGAAAGCTTGTTTCGTATTAGATGCCATTCGCGGCAAAGATGTTCAGACGGCACTTGCTGTTCTTGAGTACAATCCAAGATATGCTTCAAGTGTTATTAAGAAGTTATTAGAATCAGCTATTGCTAATGCTGAAAATAACAACGGTATGAATACCGCAAACCTTTATGTTGCTGAATGCTATGCAAACAAAGGACCAACAATGAAGAGAGTTAGACCTAGAGCACAGGGCCGTGCTTACAGAATTGAGAAGCAGATGAGCCATATTACTGTAGTTCTTGACGAAAAATAAGGGGGAATAAAAATGGGACAGAAAGTTAATCCTCATGGCCTTAGAGTTGGCGTTATTAAAGATTGGGATTCTAAATGGTACGCTGATGCCGAGTTCTCTGACTACTTAGTGGAAGACTATAACATCAGAAAGTATCTGAAAAAGAAATTGTACAGTGCCGGTGTTTCCAAGATTGAGATCGAAAGAGCATCTGACAGAGTAAAAGTTATCATCTACACTGCGAAGCCCGGTGTTGTTATTGGTAAGGGTGGCGCAGAGATCGAAGTAACCAAGAAAGAACTTTCCAAATTAACTGACAAGAAGGTATTGGTTGATATCAAAGAGATCAAGAGACCTGATAAGGATGCGCAGCTGGTTGCAGAAAACATCGCACTTCAGCTTGAGAACCGTGTGTCTTTCAGACGCGCCATGAAATCCTGCATGGGCAGAACCATGAAGTCCGGTGCACTTGGTATCAAGGCAGCTTGTTCAGGACGTCTTGGTGGAGCAGATATGGCTCGGACAGAGTTCTACAGCGAAGGTACTATTCCTCTTCAGACCTTAAGAGCAGATATCGATTACGGATTTGCGGAAGCTGATACCACTTATGGTAAGGTTGGAGTTAAAGTATGGATTTATAAAGGCGAAGTTCTTCCTGTTAAAGGAAACAAAACAGAAGGAGGCGAGCAATAATGTTAATGCCTAAAAGAGTAAAACGTCGTAAACAGTTCCGTGGTTCCATGGCCGGTAAGGCAATGAGAGGAAACGTCCTTTCCTACGGTGAATACGGTCTTGTAGCTGCTGAACCTTGCTGGATCAAATCTAACCAGATTGAAGCGGCACGTATTGCGCTTACCCGTTATACAAAGCGTACAGGTAAAGTTTGGATCAAGATTTTCCCTGATAAACCAGTAACAGCGAAACCTGCTGAAACTCGTATGGGTTCCGGTAAAGGTACCTTAGAATACTGGGTAGCAGTTGTAAAGCCAGGCCGTGTAATGTTCGGGATCGCAGGTGTTCCTGAGGAACAGGCCCGCGAGGCATTACGTCTTGGTATGCATAAGCTTCCTTGTAAATGTAAAATCGTTTCTAAGGCAGATTTGGAAGGCGGTGTAGAATAATGAAATCTAATAAATTTGTTGAAGAATTAAAGAACAAGTCAGAAGCTGAATTGGCTAAGGAACTTGTGGCAGCAAAGAAAGAACTTTTCAATTTGAGATTCCAGAACGCTACCAACCAGCTGGACAATACAGCAAGAATCAAAGAAGTAAGAAAGAATATTGCTCGTATCCAGACTGTAATCACTGAAAAAGCAAGAGCTTAATTGTAGCGGACGAAGAAAGGAGATTCAATCGTGGAAAGAAATTTAAGAAAGACACGTACCGGTAAGGTAGTAAGTAATAAGATGGATAAAACTATCGTTGTTGCAATTGAAAATCGTGTAAAGCATCCTCTCTACGGAAAAGTTGTGAAGGAAACATATAAGCTGAAAGCTCACGATGAAAACAATGAGTGCAGCATTGGTGATACCGTAAAAGTTATGGAAACAAGACCTCTCTCTAAAGACAAGAGATGGAGACTTGTTGAGATCGTAGAAAAAGTTAAATAAATTAACTTGGGTAAATAATCTGCGGATAATTTGGAAGGAGAATTAACATGATTCAGCAAGAAAGTAGACTTAAAGTTGCTGATAATACCGGAGCAAAAGAATTGCTTTGCATCCGTGTTATGGGCGGCTCTACAAGAAGATATGCACAGATCGGCGATGTGATCGTTGCTTCCGTTAAAGATGCAACACCCGGCGGTGTTGTAAAGAAGGGCGATGTTGTTAA
>JAZQMU010000005.1:0-9481 GCA_045543595.1 Faecalimonas sp. | reverse complement strand
CGTGGTGTCATCGCCTTTACTTCTTTACATGTTTTTGTGAGTACTTCGTCACCTTGTACTCTGATTTCTCTAATTGCCATTTTTCTGTCTCCTTCAATTAAAATATATTCATTGGATTAAAATCGAACTGGATTCTAAGTTTAGCAAACCCCGAATTCACTTCGATGTATTGTTCTAACCTATCTTTCATTTCTGTCAACGCATGATATTCTGCATGTTTTAAGTAGATTACCCTGCGATATACATCATTGATTTTTCCAACATATGGACTAGTTGGTCCGATGATGCGTACCTGTTTCTTGTTGACGCGTTCGCCGTATTTCTTCAGGTACTCGCACGCCTTTTCCAAATATTCTTCCTCAGCACCCGAAATCAGCACTGCCATAAGCTGTTCCACAGGCGGATAGCCCATGAGGGAACGATAAGAAAGCTCTTCCTCATAAAACTTTTCATAGTCCTGAGCCGTTGCTGTTTCGATGGCATAGTGATCTGGACTGTATGTTTGAATCACCACTTCACCTTTGTCCCTGCCTCGTCCAGCGCGGCCAGCTGCCTGAGTAAGCAACTGAAATGTACGCTCACCTGCACGGTAATCATCTGAATACAAGGATAAGTCTGCTGCCAGGATTCCCACTAACGTTACATTTGGAAAATCATGACCTTTTACAATCATCTGAGTTCCAATCAGAATATCTGCCTCTTCATTGGCAAATGTTTCTAATATTTTTTCATGACCATCCTTCTCTTTGGTTGTATCCATGTCCATACGAAGCACTCGTGCATCTGGAAATTCTTGTTTCACCAATTCCTCAATTTGCTGTGTCCCTGCACGAAAACTTCCAATGTGTTTTGAACCACACTCCGGACATTTTTCATAAGAAGCAACTTCATAGCCACAATAGTGACATACTAGTTTCCCGCCTCTATGAGAGGTGAGCGAAACGTCACAATGTGGACACTTTGCCACATGACCACAAGATCTGCAAGAAATAAATCCTGCATATCCTCTTCGGTTTATAAAAAGCATGATCTGCTGCTTTTTTGTAAGTCTATCATCGATCAGTTCATGTAATTTATTGCTGATGATCGAACGGTTTCCACTCTTCAACTCTTCTCGCAAATCCACCGTATAAACTTTTGGAAGTTCCTGTTTCTGTGAGCGAGTACGAAGTGTCAGTAATTCGTATTCACCCTTTTCTGCTCGATAATAAGCCTCCAAGGATGGCGTTGCAGAACCAAGCACAACACTGGCGCCTTCCAGTTTCGCTCTGGCAATTGCCGTCTCTCTTGCATGATAACGGGGAATCTGTTCACTTTTATAGGTGGACTCATGTTCCTCATCGATCACAATAAGCCCCAAATCTGGAAATGGAGTAAACAGCGCTGATCTTGGTCCGATCATGACATCGATGGCACCTTCTTTTGCACGCATCATCTGATCATAGCGTTCCCCATTTGACATTCTGGAGTTTAGGATAGAAATGCGATTTCCAAATCTATTGTAGAATCGCATCACCGTCTGATAGGTCAACGCAATTTCTGGAATCAAGACAATTACTTGTTTTCCATCCCGGATCACACGAGCGATCATTTCCATATAAACTTCTGTTTTCCCGCTTCCGGTCACACCATAAAGCAAGTATGTCTTCTTGCGTCCCTGCAGATAATCTGCTTTAAACATATCAATCGCATGCTGTTGTTCCTCAGTATAATCAACCAGTTTCCACACTTGTTCCCGATTCTTGATAGGATTTCGAAATATTTGTTCTGACTCAATTCGAATTACACCTTGCTTATCCAGCGCATCAATCACCGTTTTTGACACATTTAATTTCTTGATAATGAAATCATACTCCAAAACATGATTTTCAAGCAGAGCTGCCATAACACGAGCTCTTGACTTCATTCGAAGATCCCCCAGATATTCTGCAAGTTTTTTCTTGCCTGCTTCCTCATCAAGAATTAATCTCACATAACGCTTTACTTTCATCTGTTCTTCTTTCTTAATTGGAAGAACTGTTTTTAAAGATTGAATCATGGTACCGCCATAATGCTCTTTCATCCATGCTGCCAAGGCAACTAGTTTCCCCTCGATTGCCATGCGTTTCTTAGCAGGTCCAATTAAAGACTTCACTTTGCTTGAATCATACTCACATACTTCCGTAAGTCCGATCACATAACCGTTCATTTCACGATTACCTTTTCCAAATGGAACCATCACTTCCATGCCCACATGCACCACATCTTCCAACTCAGAAGGTATGTGGTATTCAAAGACTTTATCCAGTTTTTCATGTGTAATGTCTACAATAACCTTTGCGTACATGGACGACTGCTCCTTCTATAGATATTAGCGAATCAAGTTCGCTTTACTGCTTTCTTTTATTACTTCGTCAATCAATACACGCTCATCCATATCGTAATTCACGCCCTTGATTTCCTGATATGTTTCATGACCTTTTCCTGCAAGCACGATTACATCGCCCACTTCACCATGTTCAATGGCATAACGGATTGCTTCCTTACGGTCAATGATTTCTACATATTTTCCACTTGTTTTGCTGATACCTGTTTTAATATCGTTGATGATATCTTGTGGTTCTTCAAAACGAGGATTATCTGATGTGATGATCGTAAGATCTGCAAGATTTCCTGAAACCTCCCCCATCTCAAAACGTCTCTGTTTCGAACGGTTACCACCACATCCGAAAAGACATACAAGTCTCTTTGGATTATATTCTTTTAATGTTGTCAAAAGACTTTCCAAACTCATAGCATTGTGCGCGTAATCGATCATAAGTGTGAAATCTTCTGAAACTTTCACCATCTCAATTCGACCTTTTACTTTCGCTACTTTCAATGCTGCAATGATTTTTTCTGCTGGCACATCAAAATGACTGCACACAGCAATTGCTGTAAGGGAATTATATACGCTGAATTTACCTGGGATATCAATTTCCACATCAAAATTCACTTTTCCGCTTACTTTGTATGAAATTCCCAAATGTCCTGGACTTGATACTAATTTTGTATCGTCTGCGCGGAAATCAGCATCTTCTGCAAATCCAAATGTCTCTACTTTACAAGTTGCTTCTTTAAACACATCCGCAAAATGCTCATCATCACAGTTTGCAATGCCAAGTTTACATTGTTTAAATAACAATCCTTTGCAACGTTTGTAATCATCAAAATCTTTGTGTTCATTTGGCCCAATATGGTCTTCTCCAAGATTTGTAAAGATACCAATCTCAAATGGAATTCCTGCTGTTCTGTGGAGCATAAGTCCTTGTGAAGAAACTTCCATAACAACCGCGTCGCAACCTGCATCTACCATTTTTCTAAAATATTGATGGATTGTAAATGATTCCGGTGTGGTGTTCTTTGCTGGGATCACTTCATCTCCAATGATTGCTTCGATCGTTCCGATAAGACCAACTTTATGACCTACCCCTTCTAAAATGGATTTCACCATATAAGTTGTAGTTGTTTTTCCTTTTGTCCCAGTGATACCGATTACTTTCAACTGGTCAGCTGGATAACCAAAGTATGCAGCTGATGTGAGCGCCAAAGCGTAACGAGTATCTTCCACTTTAATTACAGTTACATGTTCTGGTGCTTCCACTTCTTTTTCCACGATCACTGCAGCCGCACCTTTTTCCGCAACATCACTGATAAAGTTGTGACCATCTACAACAGCACCACTGATGCAGACAAAAACACTTCCTGGACAAACCTTTCTAGAGTCATTCACTAACTCTGTGATTTCTATATCATCATTTCCCTGTAAAACTTTGTATTCAAGACGTTCTAAAAGCTTTGTTAATTTCATAATCTGTACATCCTCCTATAGAATTACATAGTTAATACAAGTATAGCATAAATGATGGAATAATGCAAAATTGGAGATTTGGGGTTGGGCGTAAATCATTTTAATTATCTATCTTTTGATGCCCAGCATGAAAATTTATTAGGCATTATAGTGAATTTTGAAATTACCTTTTGAGAAACATCAAAAAAGGATGTGATATTAAATCACATCCCTCAACAACATATTCTACTTCTTTACAAATGAACTTTTTGGTTGTTTACAGATTGGACACTTGTAATCTTCTGGTAATTCTTCGAAAGAAACTTCACCATCATATTCATATTGACAAATACCGCAAACCCATTTTTCTTTTTTATCCTCCTCTGGAAGATAAGTAGGTGCATTCTTAGGACTCTTTCCCTTTACAACTTTATGGTAGTAAGCATAAGTCATAGGTTCCTCATTCTTAAATACATCTGCATCTACCACTTCACCTAAAAATACTGTATGCGATGATGTTTCCATTTTATCGATCACTTTACATACGATATACCCACACGAATCTGGAATTACTGTAATTCCCTCTTTTATTACAGCTTCAATACCTTCAAATTTATCTACATCTTTCCCCGTTTGGAATCCAAATCTTCCAATTAATCCAGGATCCGATTCCTGAGATAAAATCGACACTGCAAACATTCCTGATTTAGCAATACAAGAATTTGTATAGTTATCATGATTCATACTCACTGCAATGGTTGCTGGCGAAGATGTGATCTGCATCACACTGTTAGCAACACAGCCTGTTGGTCTATCACCATCTAATGTTGAAATGATATATACCCCATAAGATAAACTGCGAAATGTATTTTTATTCATACTAAGAACCTCCTTCTTTGACTTAACCAAATTGTACCATATATGCTTTGCAAAATCAATAATTATTACTATTATTATTTATTTTTCTTTCAAGCTTCCTCTCACAATCGCACTTTCACCGTACTTTTTCCGTATCTTATCTAGCGCTGCATCTAGTTTTTGCTGTTTTTCATGATTTACCGGCTTTTTATCTAGTTCATTTTGAAAGTCGAAAATGCTCATCTGCTCTGGTTCTGTTTTATCCACCAATTTTGACGTTCTGATTCCCAAGAGCCGAATCGGTTCTCCGCTCCACAATTCACGAAACAGATCACAAGCTGTTTCATAAAGGATCTTATCGGTGTTCGTTGCTCTTTGTAACTGCTTTTGGTGGGACACAGATTGAAAAGTACTGTATTTTATTTCTACACTGACCATCTTGGCTTTTACATCTTCACTTCGGAGTCTGCCACCGACCGTCTCTGCCAGCCACAGCAGAACCTTTTTTGCCGCTTCTTCGGTCTCTGCATCCTTTGGAAGAGTCGTTGAGTTCCCTATTCCTTTGTTTTCCGGCTTTTCTCTGATCATCTTGTCACTTGCGATCCCATTTGCAAATTCCCACAAGGTTCTTCCATGACTCTTTAAATGTAATTCCAATAGTTTCGGGTCTGCCTTCGCCAACTCACCAATCGTACGAATCTCAAGTTTATGCAAAACTTCCACGCTGGAACGACCTGCCATATACAGTTCCGAAACTGGAAGCGGCCACATTTTCGTTGGTATTTCTTCTGGAAACAATGTATGCACTTTGTTTGGTTTCTCAAAATCAGATGCCATTTTCGCAAGCAAATGATTCACGGAAATTCCAATATTTACTGTAAAACCAAACTTTTCATACACCGCTTCTTTGATTTCAAATGCCGCCGCAACAGGCGAATGATATTTATAAGCAATCCCTGTAAAATCCATATAGCATTCATCTACACTTACCTGTTCTATATCTGGTGTGTATTGCAGAAGAAAATCCATTAGTCGTTGACTATACTCATCGTACATTTTATGATCTGGCGGCGCCATGATCAGATTCGGACACTTTCTAAGTGCATTTGCCACAGGTTCTCCCGTCACGATTCCATACTTTTTAGCTGGAACGGATTTCGCCAGCACAACACCGTGACGAGATTCCTGATTTCCACCAATGATGGATGGAATCTCTCTCAAATCCACTTCGCTTCCATTTTTCAATTGTTCTACTGCTGACCAGCTAAGATAAGCAGAATTTACATCAATATGAAAAATTATTCGACTCATGTACAACTCCTGACACTTTCTGTTATAATAATTCATTATAGCACAAAAGGAGTTTACTATGAAGATTACAATTATAGATGGACAAGGCGGAAAGATTGGCAAGACTCTTGTAGAGCAGCTAAAACGAAAACATCCAGAGCAGGAATTATTTGCGATTGGGACAAACAGTATTGCCACCTCAGCCATGTTAAAAGCTGGGGCTGACTACGGTGCAACAGGTGAGAATCCTTGTATTGTAAACGCTCAGGATTCTGATATTATCATCGGACCGGTTGGCATCGTATTTGCCAACGCCCTTCTCGGAGAGATCACACCAGCCATTGCTACTGCCGTAGGTGCAAGCAAAGCATTTAAGATCTTAATTCCGATGAATCGTTGCAATCATTATATTGTGGGATGCGAGGATGCAGGAATCAGTGAATATATCCGCATAGCATGCGAAAAAGTGGACACATTACTGTAGTCCACTTTTTTCCTTAATTCCAAACTTTTTAAAATATTGATTTTCCCTGGGTATCCATTCCTCCACAAAGCGTTTGAGCATAAACTCTCCATTTCGCTCTCGGATGCGTTCCACCTGTTCTTTTGGAGAAATCTCGCAGAACACACCAAGATCATAGTATTTCCCCAAATACGGATGCTGGCTGTAACAACCTTCCACAAACACGATCGGTTTCCACGGAACATAGATTTCTTCGCCTAATGACTGGGTCTGGCAATCGTATGGTCGATAGGTAAGTCCCTCTTTATCGGAAAGATTAGAAATAATTTCTTCTTTCACTCGTTCGTAATCCACGTTACCGCCCACTTCTTTCAAGCGTTCTTCCGTTCTCTGATATGGTTGCAAGAAATAATCGTCCATATGGAACAAATTTGATTCTGGGTAA
This sequence comes from Faecalimonas sp., assembly GCA_045543595.1. Taxonomy (GTDB): domain Bacteria; phylum Bacillota; class Clostridia; order Lachnospirales; family Lachnospiraceae; genus Faecalimonas. Next base: position 2,617 of record JAZQMU010000005.1, on the reverse strand, counting down.
TTCTTATGAAGCAATTCACCCAATGTGGATTTTCCGCTGGCACTCATCCCCTCGATTGCAACAACCACAGGTTTTTCCATAGACTCTACTGCTGTAATGACCTTCCATACTTTTACAACAGCTTCGTCCATCACACGATATGCTGGATGATAAGATTCTCGATAAATATCAGTATGGCTCATCGCTGGATAACCTTTTAATTTCCATTCTGCAAAAAAGTGCTCAACATTTTCGCTGTCAAAAGAAAAAATATTCTGAGCGCATGCTTCTTTAAAAACCAAAATCTTTTTTTCTAATCCTTCCACAGTTCCTTTTTTTCGATTTGCACTTTGTACAAACAATTCGTTTAGCACTTCTGCCTTCATACCACGAGAAAGAACTGTAAGATACACTCTGTACATACCATCCCCAATCGGTTCTACCGCAGAAATATGCTGTACCTTATCTATATCCATATTATAGTATTCTTCCTGAATACGATTTAAACTTTTCTCTGAATCAGCGATCAGATGTCCGCCGCCAAATTCACTTTGATATAATAACTTTGCAACATCCTGAACTTTCATTCTAGGATATTGTTCCAAGTGTTGCTTTATGACTTCGATCATTTTCTATTACTCCTGTCTTTTCTAACGCCATCACCAGAACTGGAATCAGCACTATCTGAAGTATAATACCTGGAATCGCATTTAGCAATGCACCTCCAATAAACAATTGCCATGAAAATGCTGTCCCGCTAAGTCCATAAATCATCACACTGATAAGTCCCCAGACCACACGGCCCGCCACCATAGATAGGATCAGACTCACATAAATTGTACTCTTTGACTTTGGAAGCTTGTTATATAACACTCCCGTAATTGCCCCGTATGTTGCCAACTCAAATGCCATTCCAAGCGCAGTCAGAATTGGTGGCATAGCAAAAATCATACTTCTCAAAATCGGCACCACAAATCCCACGATCAAACCATATTTCCACCCGCAGACAAAACCACAAATTAAAACAGGAATATGCATAGGCAACAACATATTCCCTATTTCAGGAATCTGTCCTGTAAGAAAAGGCATTATCAAACCCAATGCAAGAAAAAATGCTGATAAAACTAATTTGTTTATATTTCTCATAACTGTCCTCCACAATAAAAAAGACCAGCAAAACGAAATGTCACTCCTGTGACACGTACGCCTTCCTGGCCAATTAGTCTAAATAATAGTTCTCATAAGCGTTGGCTTCAACCAACAATTACATATAGTTTATCGCCTAATCCACTTTTTGTCAACTTTTCTACTCTGTTTCTTCTGCTGGCAATTCTGGCTGCTCTTTCACTTCAAGTGCCTTATCAAGTCCAGCATACACATCGATACTTACAATCTCTTTTTGCAAATTCACTACATCATCTAAGATACGAGTAAATTCACTCGATAGTGAACGAAGAGAAGTTCCGTACTGCTGCAGAATAGTTTCACAATACTCTTTGTATGCCTCTCTCATCTTTACTTGCTTTTCCTGGAGTTCCTTGATTTCTTCTTCCTGTCTGGCAACTGCAGCAAGAAGTGCTTCTTCTTTTTCTTTCTGTTCAGCCATATTTCTTCCTGCCATATTATAAAGTTCATTCACTTTATCTTGCACGTCTCTTTTATCAAAACCGCCAAATAACACCTTCTTAAATTGTAAACCGTCTTTATATTTTTTTAAATCTTCCATGGATCGATCTCCTTATCCGTTGTACTATCCATATATTATAGACTATTTTATCCAGTGTGACAATGTATCTTCTTTCTGTTATAATAGAATAATCATAGAAAAAGGAAGTGTTATTATGAAAGTGATTTTAGTAAACGGAAGTCCACATAAAAATGGCTGTACCTTCACAGCTTTATCGGAAATTGAAGGAATCTTAAAAGCAAACGGAATTGAAACAGAAATCTTCTGGGTTGGAAACAAACCGCTGTCAGGTTGTATTGCTTGCGGCGCTTGCTATGAAACAGGAAAGTGTTTTTTAGATGATACTGTAAATGAATTTGTAGAAAAAGCGAAAGATGCTGACGGCTTTATTTTTGGTTCTCCTGTTCACTACGCTGGTGCAAGCGGAATGATCACCTCGTTCCTCGACCGCGCATTCTACGGCAAGAGCAAAGTATTCAAAGGCAAACCAGGCGCTGCTATCGCTACTTGCAGACGTGGCGGAGCATCGGCTACATTTGACCAGTTGAACAAATATTTTACAATCTGCTCTATGCCAATCGTTTCCTCACAATATTGGAATATGGTACATGGAAACACACCAGAGGAAATCAAACAAGACTTGGAAGGCTTACAAACCATGCGCACATTAGGGCGAAACATGGCTTGGCTTCTCAAATGCATTGAACTCGGAAAAGAAAATGGGGTTCCTTTCCCAACTCATGAGCCTGGCATAGCAACTAATTTCATTCGTTAATACATAATTAAGGTCCATGAGAAAAATTGTCGATGGCATCAAGCTAAGCAATTCAACTGAATAATGTTGATATAATACAGTTTATTTTGCAAAAGCAATTTAAACTGTATTTTTTATATCTAAATACAACGGACACCAAATCGCAATAATATCAGATATAGATATGTTAGAATCAA
>JAZQMU010000004.1:0-3486 GCA_045543595.1 Faecalimonas sp. | reverse complement strand
GCCATATTTACCTGAAGTTTTTTTACACTTCCACTATCTGCATAGCCCCAAATTTTCTTAATGATTTCTGTATATGTCAGTACTCTTCCTGCATAACTAGAAAGGAGTTGAACGATATTATACTCTGTCTGCGTTAATTTCACTTCTTCGCCTGCCAAAGTAATACTTCTTTCATCATAGTTTATGTGCAAATCTTTCATAGAAAATGTATATCTTCCGGCCTTTTCAAATTCACTATGACGATTGTTGCGAAGTGCAACTCTTACTCTCGCGAGGAGTTCATCTGTTCCAAAAGGTTTTGTAACATAGTCATTTGCACCAAGGTCCAGCGCTTCTACTTTATCTGCTTCGCTTGTTCTTGCTGAAAGTACAATGATTGGCATATCCGACGACTCACGAATAAGCTTGATCATATCGATTCCATCTCCGTCAGGCAGGCCCAAATCTAGAATCAGCAAATCTGGACAGTGAGAATGGAACATCATATCTCCATTTTTACTATTATTCGCCGTAATAACCTGATATCCATGAGTGCTCAATATTGTTTTCACAAAGTTGCAGATATTTGGATCATCTTCTATGATAAGAATCTTAAATTTATTACTCATCCGTATTTTCCTCCATCTTAAGAGTAAATCGGAAACAACAGCCTTTTGAAGGAAGATTTTCTGCTGTTATTGTTCCGTCATGTGCTTTTATAATGCTTGCGCAAACTGAAAGCCCAATTCCCATACTTCTTTTTTTACTATCAGCAGGAGTCGCTTTCTTTTCATAATATCCTGCGAAAATATTTTGCATCCTGTCTCTTGGAATTCCGCAACCGTCATCTTCGATTTCAAATACCACATCTTCTGACTTTGTATATACTCGCAATATTAATTTCGTCATTCCAGTTGCATGTTGTACTGCATTTTCTAAGATGTTTACAATTACCTGCTCAATTAATAGCGCGTCCATAGGAATCATGATGAAATCATCTGGAATTTCCACTTCAATTTTTTGATCAGGATATCGTTTTCGAAAACGAATCAAAACGGTATCTACCAATTCTTCCAAAACGGTCTGCTTTTTCCTTAATTTCACATTACTTCCATCTACTTTTGTAACGGATAAAAGGTTTTCAACCATGCCTATCAGCCATTGAGAGTCTTCTTTTATACCTTTTGCTAACTGTAGCAACTGTTCTCTCGAAAGATCATCCAATTTCTCAACAATAACTGAACTCGATCCATAGATGGTTGTAAGCGGACTACGTAAATCGTGAGAAACAGCTCGAAGAAGGTTTGCACGCATTTTCTCTTTTTCTGTTTCAACCGCCATTTTTTCAATTTTTTTAATTTTCGTTGTCAGTGTACTTGACGTAATTGTAATACTCAGCATAATAACGGCTGAAACCATATTTTCGGGTATGCTGAAATTAAATTTGAAATAAGGAAATGTAAAAGCAAAGTTTAACGCCAGTACACTGAGCAACGAAGCGATAATGCCATAGTAATAACCTTCTGTGATCAGTGACACAAAAAAAACAGCTAACGCAAAGAGAGCTGGTATTGGAGAATAAGTCTTAAATACCTTTTCTACCGCTAAACTAAGGCAGAAAAACACAATCAATACGATAACTGTAAAGATTAAATTTTTTATTATTTTTTGAAATTGATTCATAACTTCTCCTCCAAACATATTACATTATATCATGTAAATGGCAAAGAAGCAGTTAAGATTAGCGTCCAGCGATATCTGAGAAAAAGTCAGGGTTATCTTTCATAAAGTTTTCAAACTCTTCTTCGTTCAGATTCTGTACAAATCTTTCATAAAATTCTAAATCGTCCGCTTTTACCACATCCAACAGACTTTCTAAATTCATATTTTTTTCCATTATAGATTACTCCTCTCTTTTTAAGTATACCTATATTTTAGTCGTGTTACGACTATTTAGCAATAACTTCTTAACGACTTTTTTATAATGTGAAAAAGTCGCTAAAGAGGTGTTGATATGCTTTTTCAAAACATTCGTAATCTTCGCGAAGATAATGATAAGTTACAGAAAGAACTAGCAGAATATCTGAATGTCAAACAGACAACTTATTCAAAATATGAGCGTGGGGAGATCAATGTTCCTATTGAAATCTTCATCAAACTCGCTGATTATTACGATGTATCAATTGATTATCTAGTAGGTAGAACAAGGAAGAAAAAATAGTTGATTTATTTTTTCTTCCTTGTTTTATATTCTTCTAGAAGCGAAGGGACAAGCAACTCAGTCCTCCGTCTAATTTTCGATATTCTGAAGTATCCGTAATAAGAACTTCATATCCTGCATCCTTTACAGCCTGTGCCACTTTTGGATATCCTGCTGGCACGATCACTTTATCATTTACCCATATACAATTTGCTGCATAAGCTTCGTCTTCTGGAATAATAATCTGTCTTGCATTTTTAAATTCTTCTTTCTCGATAAATTCACCGGAAACAAGAAATGTGTTATTTTCTAAATAATTCACACCTGTTTTAAGGTGCAATACTTCTTCTAAAGGTACTTCTGAACCTGTCAGTCCATAGTTTTCTAAGATTTCAATAAACTGGCGGATACCTTCTTCGTTTGTTCTTGCCAAACGTCCCACATAAAAATGATCTCCCACCATCATAACATCACCACCATCCAAAGTTCCTGGACTTTGAATATAGGCAATCTTATCCTCGCTATAGAATTTCTTGATCGGTTCGATAATATATTCTTTTTCGCCGTTTCTTGAGGCAGCACCTGGATTTGTGATGATAGCACACTTTCTGTTCACAACAGCTACGTCTTCCACAAAACAAGCATCTGGATATTCTTCCAATGCTTCCAATTCTGTCACTTCCACGCCGCATTTTTTCAATGTCTCGATATAAGCATCATGTTGTTTCACTGCAAGCTCGTAATCTGGTTTTCCAAGTTCTGGTGCGGATGTAATCCCATCCACCATACATTTTGCAGGTTTTCTTACAATTACATTTTTAAACATATGCCTTCTCCTATTTTTCGTATACGCTCTTAATGATCTTTGCAGGATTTCCAGCTACAACCACATCGTCTGGCACATCCTTTGTAACCACTGAACCTGCGCCAATTACTACGTTATTTCCCACTGTAACTCCTGGCAAAATAATTGCTTTTGCACCAATCCATACATTGTCGCCGATATGTACTGGGGAAGCCATTCCTTTGTGATCCCATCTTCCTTGTGGGTCCACTGTGTGAAATGCTGTACAGATCATAGCTTCTGGTGCCATCATACAGTTTTTCCCAATCTTAACTTCTGTCTCGTCTAAGATTGTACAGTTATAGTTTGCAAAAAAATCATTTCCAACATGGATATTGAATCCTAACGCACAGCGGAAATTTTGCATAACCGATACATTTTCCCCCGTAGAACCAAAAAGTTCGCGGATAAGCGCAGTCTGTGCTTCGTAATCATCTGCTGGTAACTGATTAAATTTTTGACA
>JAZQMU010000003.1:0-4171 GCA_045543595.1 Faecalimonas sp. | reverse complement strand
ACTGCTGCAATTTTAAAAATCAGACTAACTTCCATGGTTCCTCCTTCACTAAAGTAATAAGATCACAAGAAAAATCCCTCCTGCAATTCCCATACTTTGATACAATTTTCTTTTGGAACGATACTGTTCCCGCCTTATCTTGATCTCGTATTCAAGTTGGTTTATATAGAGTTCTATGCTTTCTAAACGTCCAAGATGCTTTCCCATTTTTTCAAGTTCTTTCTTGTCTTTTTCTTGTATCTTTGTATTCTTTAAATCTGTTTCTATGGATTCCTGCCAAATCGTTTCAAATTGAACCTGCGGTTTTTGTCTCAAAGTTTTCCCCAATTCAGTGAGCCATGTTCCATATTTCCCAGTCATCTTACTTCCAATATTCAAAAATATTTCTTCAAAAGTTCCATGTGTGTACTCCAATTCTTTCTTCATTAGATAAAAAATGTGCTTCAATGTCTCCAATTCTTCCAACTGTTTATTCATATCTAAACTTCTGCTGAAACCTATGCTTGTGCTGGAAAGAATAATCAAAACGCTGCCAATCATTTTAAGTAGCATTATATACCTCCCGATAGAGTACGCTGCCTCGTTCATTATAAATTCCAGCCACTTCACCCACATGTTTTCTGTTTTGCAATACGATATATCGTTCAAAACAATGTTCTTTCACCAACTGATCAAACAAAGGCTTATTCTTAATTTCTTCCATAGATCTGCCATGTACCGTTGCAAGCATTTTCACTCCACAGTGCATGGCATATTTCATTGCTTCCACTTCTTCCTGGGCACCAATCTCATCTACAGCAATCACATCTGGTGACATAGAACGAACAAGCATAAGCATCCCTTCTTTTTTAGGACATCCATCTAACACATCCGTTCTTGACCCAATGTTGTTCTGTGGAATTCCTTGATAGCATCCCGCTATTTCTGATCGTTCATCCACTACTCCCACATTGCAGCCATGATCGGAAATCTGACGGATAATGTCTCGAAGAAGGGTTGTCTTTCCACTTCTCGGAGGTGAAATGATAAGAGTATGACACAGATTTTTATCTTCTGTTATATATGGCAAAATGGCATCTGCACAATGTTCCACTTCATGAGAAATCCTTATGTTTATCGAAGATATATTCTTCAGATTCTTCACTTGTCCTTTTTCCAACAAAACCTGTCCCGTCATTCCGATACGATGTCCTCCTTCTATAGTGATAAAACCCTGACGCAACTCATTTTCATATGCATGTATGGAATAATTGCTGATGTATTCCATCATCTCCATCAGTTCACGTTTTTTAATGATATAGTCACATACATATTCTTTATTCTTGTGTCGAATGCAGAAAGGTTGATTGATGCGTAATCTGATTTCTTGCATATATTTCCACTCTAACTTCTGTTTATTAATTTCAGAAAGAATATTTCTAATTAAAATAGTCTGTACACTTTGACACTCCATTCCCTCACCCCTTTTCACAATATATGTGCATGTCCTTGAAATATGCACAAAAAAAGGAACACAAAAAATTGTGTTCCTTTAATATCTTATATTTCCTAATAATTGTCCTTCAGAATCGTAGGCTTTATATACTCCCGGCCACCAATTTGCTTCTTCGAGAAGCACCGTTGAAAATCCCTGATTCCATTCTTCAAAAACCTGCGTTTCACCGTTTTCGAATTCAGCAACTACCTTTGCAACTCTTTCGTCGTTTCGCACAACAACAATAACTCTTCCTATCTCACTCCCTGCGATGCTGGTAACATCAATATGCTCTTCCTTGACAATTTCATGTCCTACATAGGAAGCGCCAATTGCCGCCTTGTATAAAAACCCATATTGATTTGTACCTACAATGGATAGACTTTCTTTTTCCTCGTCCGTCAGGATTGTAAAGCATTTATTTTTATCTTGGAATTCCATAACTACTTCTGTCTCATTGCCATAAAGTCCCTTTACAATCTGTTGGATACATGTTTCCTTTGAAATATAGAAGCCCCCAAAGTAGTAGAAGCCGCACAGAATGATTCCGATAAAGATTGTGTTTCTAATTAATTTTTTACTCCGGCTCATTCCAATATTCCTCCAAATTGATTTCAATGCGTTTTCCATCACGGTCTACTACATATAGCAGGTTATCTTCTGGCCAAATAAAACTCTGTGAACCCTTACGTGTACCCAAGAAACCCGAGTGAATTACTCCTGCACTCTCGTTACTTTCACCATCGCCATCTTCCAGTTCAAACAAATAGGAAGACCAGACTCCGGCTCTGCTATAGTTATATTTTGCTCTAGCTCGGTATGTAATGTAATAATCTCCGTTATCATTTCTACAGATGTCTTCCAGTTTCAAGTAATGCGTGGACATCTCATATTCTATATCCATTGGACACGCCACTTCCAAATAATCATATTTTACTGGAAATAACATCTCTGTTCCTGACCAGATTCCCAGAAAAGCAAACCACGCTGCCGGTATGGCAAGTAAAATTAGTACAGCCTTGGAAATCACCCAGAGATAACCAATAACCGGGTGGTGTTCCTGATTCAAGGCTTTTCCTGTCTCAACGGGATCTCCCATCTGCTCCACTGCAATGCGCTCTGCATCTTCTCTGCAGAACCCTTCTTCTATCAAATCTTCTATACTATCGTTCAAATGCTGGCTAAGTTCCGTCTCAATGGCATTGCGATCGAATCTGAAACGAATTTGTTTTGTCACGATTTGCAAATATTCTTTTTTATTCATCTTCGATCCCTCCAGTCTATGTTTTTAATATTCCATTTCTCCGATTAGATTTCCATTTGCATCATAGTATTGATAGTGACCTCGCAGCCACATATCCACATCCAAATGATATGATGTAAAATCCTGTGACCAGCGATCTAAGCTTAAAGTTCTTCCGTCTTCGAATTCTACTTCTATGGTTGCAATTTCAGGATTATTTCGCTTTATGAAAATAACCTGACCATCATCTTCACCAGCCCAACCTCCAAGACCTATCATTTTTTCTGGATTAGATCGAAATGTCCCAAGAGTTTCATGACTCCTATACAAAAAACCTATTTTCTTTAATTCAACCTGACTATATTGATTGTCAAATTGCCCTCCGCATAGAACAATGATTCTATTATCGCCTATATCCAGATCTAAGATCACTTCTTCTTTTTCTCTTTGGTGCGCACCGAGAACTGCTTTTGCACATGCTTCTTTTGAAAAATAGAAACCACCGAAATAACAGCAAACCAAAAGAAGAATTGCTATAATACATGTATTTATCAGTATTTTCTTTCCTCTTGTCATAACACATTCCTCCTGTTTCAAGGTTAATTCGTATGATCAATTTCATCCAATAATCGACCTGCTTCGTCGTAACAGTAATACTTGCATTGTAGCGTCATACGCCACTCATCATTCACATTCGTCACGTAACACATTGCAAAATTCTGATTCCATTCATCGACTATCACTTCTTCACCATCTTTTGGTTTAATTACTACTTTCGCAAGCTTTGGATCTGCCCTGTATAAAAGAACTTGATATTGACTCTCACCAATTTGGTTTTCTCCCCAGCTCACCATATTCAGAACCTGTTTATCAAAAAACTTACCTGTCGTATATATCTGCTTTTCACATTTATATAAAAAACCAATCTTTTCAACTTCTACGATGTCATAGATTTTTTCACCTTTTCTTTTGTACAGAGAGATATCTTGATCACCCACTTGGAAACTCATAATTTTGCCTTCCGTTTCTCTATTACTTGCTTCCAAATATTTTAACTCACACTCTTCCCTCGAAAGATAAAAACCTTCTATGTAATACAGACCAAGGAAAAGGAGCAGAACAATACAGATATTGATCAGAATTTTCTTTCCTCGCTTCATCTCCAATATTCCTCCAAATCAAGTTCTACAATATTGTCTTCGTTAATTTGTAAACGTAAAATATTATCGTCTGGCCACTCAAACAAATAATGTCCTGTTTCGCCAATTCTTCCCCACGATTCTGTTTGATTGCATTCAAAACCTCTCCAGTCGCTCGGGTCATATGGTTCTGAAAAAAGTGAATCCCTCGTAACTGAACGAATATATTCAAATTTTGTTTTTGCGCGATAGGTTATGTAATACCCGATATATTCGGTCCGACCAACGTAATCAATCGTGATATTATGTGTCTTG
>JAZQMU010000002.1:0-3132 GCA_045543595.1 Faecalimonas sp. | reverse complement strand
GGACAAATTTGTCGTGAAAACGGAATTTTATTTCACACAGACGCAGTACAAGCATTTGGACAAGTACCAATTAATGTAGACGAATACAATATCGATATGTTAAGTGCCAGCGGTCACAAGTTAAACGGACCAAAGGGCATCGGTTTCTTATATATCCGTAAAGGCGTGAAGATTCGTTCTTTCGTACACGGCGGAGGACAAGAAAGAAAACGTCGTGCAGGTACAGAAAATGTTCCAGGCATCATCGGTATTGGAGCAGCAACTGCACGCGCTATGAGAACAATGGATGAACGTATTGCAAAAGAAACAGAGCTTAGAGATTATCTCATCGGAAGAATTACAAGCGAGATTCCTTATGTGAAATTGAACGGACATCCAACAAAGCGTCTTCCAAACAACACAAACTTCAGCTTCCAATTCATTGAAGGTGAATCATTACTCATCATGCTTGATATGAAAGGAATCTGCGGCTCCAGTGGATCAGCTTGTACATCAGGATCATTAAATCCATCACATGTACTTATGGCAATTGGACTTCCACATGAAATCGCACATGGATCTCTTCGTTTAACACTTAGCGAAGAAACAACAAAAGATGATATTGATTACGTAGTAGACAGTGTGAAAGAAATCGTGACAAATTTAAGAAATATGTCACCATTATATGAAGACTTTGTAAAGAAGAACAAATAGACAGGAGTGAAGATTATGTATACAGAAAAAGTTATGGATCATTTTCAAAATCCTAGAAATGTAGGAGAAATTGAAAATGCGAGCGGAGTAGGAACAGTAGGAAATGCAAAATGCGGCGATATCATGAGAATCTACCTCGATATCGATGAAAATCAGATCATTCAAGATGTGAAGTTCAAAACATTTGGATGTGGCGCAGCAGTTGCTACAAGCAGTATGGCAACAGAACTTGTAAAAGGTAAATCAATCTATGATGCATTAAAAGTTACTAACAAAGCGGTTATGGAAGCATTAGATGGGCTTCCACCAGTAAAAGTACATTGCTCATTATTGGCTGAAGAAGCAATTCATGCAGCTCTTTGGGATTATGCTGAAAAACATGATATTAAGATTGAAGGCTTAGAAAAACCAAAATCAGATATTCATGAAGACGAGGAAGAAGAAAGTGAAGAATACTAAAAAAGTAGTGATTGGTATGTCTGGCGGCGTGGATTCATCTGTAGCCGCCTTTCTTTTAAAAGAACAAGGATATGATGTGATCGGAGTGACTATGCAGATCTGGCAGGATGAACCACGTGAGGTGGAGGAGGAAAACGGCGGATGCTGCGGACTTACTGCTGTAGATGACGCGAGAAGAGTTGCAAATGATCTTGATATCCCTTACTATGTGATGAACTTCAAGAAGGAGTTCAAAGAAAATGTGATCGATTATTTTATCGATGAATATATGCATGGAAGAACACCAAATCCTTGTATCGCATGTAATCGTTATGTGAAGTGGGAATCGCTTTTGAAACGAAGCATGGAAATTGGCGCGGATTACATTGCGACAGGTCATTATGCAAGAATCACACAACTTCCAAACGGAAGATATACATTACAACGTTCTGCTACACTTGCAAAAGATCAGACTTATGCACTTTATAACCTGACACAAGATCAGCTTAGCAAAACACTGATGCCAGTTGGAGAGTACACCAAAGACGAAGTGCGTGAGATTGCAGAGCGTATCAATCTTCGCGTGGCAAATAAGCCGGACAGCCAGGATATTTGCTTTGTGCCAGATGGGAACTACGCAGGATTTATTGAAGATACTTTAGATACCAAGATTAAAACTGGGAACTTTGTGACTTTAGACGGGAAAGTGTTAGGAAAACATAAAGGAATCGTTCATTATACAGTAGGACAGAGAAAAGGTCTTGGACTAGCTCTCGGATATCCGGCATTTGTAATAGAAATCAGACCAGAGACAAATGAAGTTGTAATTGGAACAAATGAAGATTCCATGTCATATCATGTCAGAGCAAATAAGATCAATTTCATGTCTATTGAAGATTTACCAGAGCCAATGCGCGTGTTTGCTAAAATTCGATACAACCACAGAGGTGCATGGTGTACGATCGAGAAAACTGGAGAAGATGAAATTCTTTGTACATTTGAAGAACGACAACGCGCCATTACACCAGGACAAGCTGTTGTATTTTACGATGGCGATTATGTAGTTGGCGGTGGAACGATTATAGGAGACAAATAATATGAAAGCAGATTACCATGTGCATACTGGATTTTCTTATGATACAGATACTGCACCAGAGAAAATGATTGAAAAGGCAATAGAACTTGGATTTCACCGAATCTGTATTACAGATCACAACGATGTGGATTTTCCTAATAAGCCAAATTATACATTGGTTACAGGGCCTTATATTGAAGAACTGAAAAGATTACAAGCTGTGTACAAAGATAAGATTGATCTTCGCATTGGTGTGGAAATTGGTTTACAACCACATTTGGGTGATTTTTACCGTGAATATGCAAAGAAATATCCTTTTGATTTTATTATCGGTTCTGTACATGCTGTAGATGGAAAAGATCCCTATGTCGGTGAACTTTTCCCGGGAAGAATCGATGAGGAAGTGTACCAGCAGACATTTGAAACAACCCTCGACTGTATCAAGAATATTTCGGATTTTGACGTGCTTGGACATATCGAGTATGTGGTTCGCTACAGCAACAAAAAAGGAGAAGGATATTCTTATAAAGCGTATGCAGATATCATTGATGAGATATTGCGATATCTTATTGAACACGGGAAGGGTATTGAACTAAATACAGCATCATTTAAGAGCGGACTTAGCTTTTGCCATCCGCATCCGGACATTATCCGCAGATACAAAGAACTTGGCGGAGAGATCATTACAGTTGGTTCTGATGGGCATAAGCCAGAGCATTTTGCCTATGAATTTCATAGAGTAAAAGATATTCTGACAGACTGCGGATTTAAATATTACACAGAATTTGTGGAAAGAAAACCAGAATTTTGTGCACTTAGATAAAAATCAAAAAGTACTTGAAATTTTGTACTTTATTTAGTACAATAATACCGTATGAAAATTCTTTAACAATGTGAAATTTTCATATTACGCTGTGAAACAGAAA
>JAZQMU010000001.1:0-3872 GCA_045543595.1 Faecalimonas sp. | reverse complement strand
TTCTTTTAACATATGCAAGTATTATAGTCTTATTTTGTCTTTTCGTCAATATGCTTTATCTTCAAAAAAACATCTGCCAACGCTGGCAAAAGCCTGCGTTGACAGATTCTTTTCATTCTCTATCTTAATTCTCCCCAATATAAGCAATGATGTTTGATGCATTTGCATATACTTCTGCAAGTCCATCTTTCACAACAACGAGTGTTGGCGCTTGTGTGATGCCATACTTAGAAACTAATTCTAAGTTTTCCTCTGCATCAATGACTTCATATGCAATACCTTCATCTTCTAACATCGCTTTTACGATTCTGCAGTTTGGACATGTCTTAGTTGTGAAAAGGAAAGTTCCTTCCATAGCAACTGGTTCTTCCACTACAGGAGCTTCTTCAGCTACGATCACAACTCTTTCTTTCATCTTAGAGTTTTCGATATCGTAAACTTTTCTTTCTTTGTATTCTTGCGCTTTACCATCATTCCAGTTTTGTACTGGTCTGTAGTAACCTGTAATACGGCTGTAAACTTCTGTTACATTACCACAGATTGGACAAGTATATTGTTCTCCTGATAAATATCCATGATCCTTACAGATAGAATATGTTGGTGACATTGTATAGTATGGAAGCTTATAGTTTTCAGCAATCTTACGAACTAAGTTAGCTGCCGACTTCCAATCAGGAAGTTTTTCACCTAAGAATGCGTGGAATACTGTTCCTGATGTATATAATGTCTGAAGTTCATCTTGAATATCTAACGCTTCAAAGATATCTGCTGTATATCCTACTGGAAGATGTGAACTGTTTGTATAGTAAGGTGTTCCACCTTTTTCTGATGCAGTAATGATATCTGGATATCTTGCCACGTCATGTTTTGCAAGACGGTATGTTGTTGATTCCGCTGGAGTAGCTTCAAGGTTATAAAGATCTCCGTAGAGTTCTTGGTAATCTGAAAGTCTTTCTCTCATATGGTTCAACACTTCTTTTGCAAACTCTTGTGTCTTTTCGTTTGTCATATCTGCCTGGAGCCATTTTGCGTTAAGACCAGCTTCATTCATACCAACAAGACCGATTGTTGAGAAGTGGTTGTTAAATGTTCCAAGATATTTCTTTGTATATGGATATAAACCTTCATCCAAAAGTTTTGTGATGATCTGACGTTTGATGCTAAGTGAACGAGCAGAGATATCCATTAAACGATCTAATTTCTTGTAGAATTCAGCTTCATCGTTTGAGAGGTAAGCGATTCTTGGCATGTTGATCGTAACAACACCTACAGAACCTGTACTTTCACCACTACCGAAGAAACCACCTGATTTCTTGCGAAGTTCACGAAGGTCAAGACGAAGACGACAGCACATGCTTCGTACATCGCTTGGTTCCATATCACTGTTGATATAGTTTGAGAAATATGGTGTTCCATATTTTGCTGTCATTTCAAATAAGAGACGATTGTTTTCTGTATCTGACCAGTCAAAGTCTCTTGTGATCGAATATGTTGGAATTGGATATTGGAATCCACGTCCATTTGCATCACCTTCGATCATGATTTCAAGGAATGCCTTGTTAATCATGTCCATTTCAGCTTTACAATCTTTATATTTGAAATCCATTTCTTTTCCACCAACGATCGCTGGAAGTTCTGCCAAGTCGTTTGGCACTGTCCAGTCAAGTGTGATGTTAGTGAATGGAGATTGTGTCCCCCATCTACTTGGTGTGTTCACACCGTATACAAATGATTCAATACATTTCTTAACTTGATCATAATTTAAGTTGTCCACTTTTACAAATGGTGCAAGGTATGTATCAAATGATGAGAACGCTTGAGCGCCAGCCCATTCATTTTGCATAATACCAAGGAAGTTAACCATCTGATTACAAAGTGTCGATAAATGTTTTGCTGGAGCTGATGTGATCTTACCTACCACTCCGCCTAATCCTTCTTGAATCAATTGTTTCAATGACCAACCAGCACAGTAACCTGTGAGCATCGATAAGTCATGAATATGAATATCAGCATTTCTATGTGCACTGCTGATTTCATCATCGTAAATTTCTGATAACCAGTAGTTTGCTGTGATCGCACCTGAGTTACTCAAAATAAGACCACCTACTGAGTATGTAACTGTAGAGTTTTCTTTTACACGCCAGTCGTTAACATTTACATAGTTGTCTACGATTTCTTTATAATCAAGAACTGTAGACTTCATGTTACGGATCTTTTCTCTTTGCTTACGATAAATGATATATCTTTTCGCAACTTCACTGTAACCAGCCTGAATAAGAACTGATTCCACACTGTCCTGAATATCTTCTACGTCCACGTATCCGTCTTTAATCTTTGATGTAAAGTCAGCTGTAACCTTTAAAGCCAACATGTCGATAATATCTGGATGTGTCTCTACTTCTTGCGCTTCAAACGCTTTTGTGATTGCCGCAGCAATCTTCTGCAAATTAAATTCTGCTACTTTCCCGTCTCTTTTCTTTACTTGATACATATTCTTCCTCCGTACATACATCCCTCGTTTGTACATTGTAGCACTAAGTATTGTGCCAGTCAACAAGAAAAACAACAATATATTGTGTTTTAAAAATACAAACAAACACAATATATCGTTGTTTTTCACAAAAATAATTATTAAATTTTGTCTATTCTGACACTTAATTTTATTTATCCGCGAATTTGTGTATTTGGGACATATTTTTGCACTATTTCGAGAAACTTTTCCATTTCTTCATCAGCACACCCTTGTATATGGTTGTTGATCAAGTCTCCCGAATTTTTAAATTTTTGCAAATAATATTTTTCCGCTCCTGAAATCCATTTCCCAATGCGTTCAAACTCTTCTTCTGTATGAAAATGCTTTATCACAGTTGTCCGAAACTCAAATGGCAAATTTCCATTTTTTAAAAAATCTACACTTTCTCTCACAGCGTCCATATAACGATCATCTACACCTGCCGTGATTCCATAAGACTCCTGAGAATTCTTAATATCCATGGCAACATAATCGACCAGGTTCTTCTGAACTAAAGTTTTTAACTTTTCTGGAAAACTCCCATTTGTATCTAATTTTACCATAAATCCGAGTTCTTTTACCTTACGGATAAAATCTTCTATTCCTGATTGCAATAATGGCTCGCCGCCCGTCACGCATACACCTTCCAGCATTCCCTGTCGCTTTTTTAAAAACTCAAAAAACATTTCTTCATTCCATTCTGACTCATCTGGGATGTTCGTTACCAGAGACGCATTGTGACAAAATGGACACCTGAAATTACAGCCAGGTGTAAACACAATACAGGCAACCTTTTCCGGAAAATCCAAAAGTGTCAGCTTTTGTACTCCTTGTATCTTCATGTCTATTCTCCATTCAATTCTTCTGCAAAGATTTCAATACTTCTTTGTAAGATTCCTTTCATATGTGCGATAGCAGTTCCGTAGTTTGTAATTGGTACGCCCGCATCTTCTGCGCATTTTAATCGATATTTCATCTCACGTTCATTGAGCATACATCCTCCGCAATGAATGACCAGTTTGTATTTAGTCAAATCATCTGGAAATTCTGTCCCGCTTGTAAACTCCAACTGTACTTCTCTCTTACAATGTTCTTTCAACCATCTTGGAATTTTTACCGTTCCGATATCCTCACATTGACGATGATGTGTACAGCCTTCAGAAACCAGAATCAAATCGCCATTCTGCAACGAATCTATGGCAGCTGCACCATGAACAACCGTTTTTAAATCCCCCTTGTATCGTGCCATCAGAATCGAAAATGAGGTAAGTGGAATATCTGCTGGTACGATCTTTGCCACTTTTCCAAAGGCTTGGCTATCCGTGATAACCAGTCTCGGTTTTTCCTGACTTTTTGCGAG